>DATFCK010000162.1:0-4854 GCA_035253185.1 Chthoniobacterales bacterium
GGCTGTTTCTCTTTCAATTTGAACCGCTCGTCCGCTCGCAACACTTTGGCCGATGTCCCCCCTGGGATAACAGCTTTCAACCATTGTCCGTCCCGCAAACCACCGGCCATTCCATAAATCAACTGGCCCATGGTCACGGCCCCGAGCTCCACTTCGAAATAGCCCGGCCTAACTACATCTCCGCTCACGCATACGATACGCGTGCCAGTATTGTTAGGCTTACCCAGCCGGGCATATTCCGCGCCGCCCATGGCGATGATATGCTTTACGTGGCATAACGTTTCGACGTTGTTCACGATGGTTGGCGACAGGTAGAGGCCCAGAACCGCCGGGAAATACGGCGGTTTGATACGCGGATACGCTCGTTTTCCTTCCAGCGATTCGATCAGTCCCGTTTCCTCGCCGCAAATGTAGGCGCCCGCCCCTCGGTGGATGAAGATCTCAACGTCAAATCCGGTTCCGAGGATATTTTTGCCCAGGAAATTGTGCTCGCGCGCTTCTTCGATCGCGTTTTCGAGAATGGTCGCGCCGTGGGGGAATTCTCCGCGTATATAAATGTAGGCGGTGTGCACGTTAAGGGCGTAACAGGATATCAGGATGCCCTCGAGCAGCTGGTGCGGATCTTCGTGGATGATATAACGGTCCTTGAATGTGCCCGGCTCGGATTCGTCGGCGTTACAAATAAGGTACACCGGCCGTTTCTCGTCAGGCTTGATGAAGCTCCATTTCACGCCGCAGGGGAAACCGGCGCCGCCGCGGCCGCGTAATCCGGAGGTCTTGACCTCGTTAACGATATCCTGGCGTGTCATCGTTACCGCGGTACGCAATTCTTCGTAACCGCCATCGCGCAAATAGCAGTCGATGTCCGGAGTCCAGTCCGCTCTCCCGATGTTTTTAAACACCAGCCGCCGTTCCAGGGGATGCGGTTCCGGCCGGGCAGTCAGGGGCGGCGTTTTCCGTTCCAACAGTTCGGCCGCAGAATTCGGGTCCACATTTTCGTGCAGATCGTCTCCTACCATGCAGACCGGCGCGGTGCCGCAGCTGGCGAGGCATTCCACGAATTCGACGCTGTAACTTCCGTCCGGACTAACGGACACCGGATTATGCATTCCAGTCCGAGCCGGACTGGCACTGTGGTCGCGCTCGCGCGAAATGCCGGTAGCCGCGCAAACGTTGTTCATCAAATGATAACTGCCGGCCATCGCGCAAGTGAGGGTGCGACAAACCCGGATGTGGGTGCGACCGGCGTTTTGGCGGCGATACATCGGATAAAACGTGACCAGTTCGAGAATGTTGATCGGTTCCAGGCGCAGCTTGGCCGCGATCCAATTGATGCCTTCGTCGCTGATGAAACCGAAATGGGTCTGCCACAGATGCAATAATGGCATGGCGGCACTCCGGCGCTGGTCGTTAGGGTAACGATCAATTGCTTCGTCCATTCGCCGTTCCAACTCGGCGGGGACGCGGGTGCTCGTCGAGTCCACGGAAATCGGCGAATTATTGGGACAGCGTACTGTCCTTTGACTGCACTTTGTCGTCCTTGAATTTGACGGTGACGGTATCTTTACCCTGCCGGTAGATGTAGGTCGTCGTCTTGGTGATCACAAAATCTTTGCTGTCGATCGCAGTCGGTGGTCCCAGGATCGATTCCACCTGTTTTTTCGACATTCCTTCGGTGACTTCATCAACATTCGCCTTGGTAATTCTTTTGTCGCTGCAACTACTGGCCGCGCACACGAAAAGTGCGACCACCAGGGCGCCGATCAGGGTGAGGTTCTTGGGATTACGAAACATCGGTGGTCAGGGGTTCGCGCTCAGGTTGGTGTCTTTTCCATCCACCTCGTCATTCTTGAACGTGATCATGGCGAACTTTTCGCCATTCTCGTATCGATAAGTGGTTTTTTTGTAGATGATCATGTCCTTGGTTTCGACTTTCGTCGGCGAACCAAGAATTTGTTCCACCTGCGACTTCGACATTCCGGTCGTGATTTTATTGTAATTGTCGAGCGTCAGCTTGGATCCGGTAAATGGATTGTGGTCGCAGCCAGATACGAATACGGCGCAGCTGATAATCACGCCGAGTAACGCGAATCGAATCGGAGAAAGTCTCATATTCATCTGTCGCATTCCCCCATGACGAAGTCCAGACTTCCAAGCACCGCCGGCACGTCGGCGATCATGCAACCCGGGAGCAGTTCCGGAAGAATGCTAAGATTCACGAATGACGGGGCGCGAATTTTCAACCGGTGAGGAACGCCGCCGCCCTTGCTGTTGATGTAGAAGCCCAGTTCGCCCTTGGGATTTTCTGCTCCGAAGTAAACCTCACCCGGCGGGGCCTTTAACCCTTCGGTCACTACGATAAAGTGATGAATCAGTTCCTCCATCTTGGTGAGCACTCGCGACTTCGGCGGGCTCATATTTTTCCAATCGTCGACGTTGATCGGACCGTCCGGCATTTTTTCGATGACCTGCCGCAGAATCTTAACGCTCTGACGCATTTCTTCGATGCGAACCAGGTAGCGATCGTAACAATCACCGGCGCTGCCGATGATCACGTCGAAATCGTAGTTGTCGTAATCCAGGTAGGGATGTTTTCGCCGCAAATCGTGTTCAACCCCGCTGCCGCGAAGATTTGGTCCGGAAAGCGCGTAAGCGACCGCCCGATCGGGTGTAATCACCCCAACATCTTTGGTGCGATCGACGAAGATGCGATTCCGGGTGAGAAGTTTGTCGATTTCATCAAGCTGAGGGCCGAACTCATCAAGAAACCTGGTCAGCCTCGGAATAAATGTGTCCGGCAGATCGCGAATCTGTCCGCCGACGCGGGTGTAGGAAGTGGTGAAACGCGCGCCGGTTAGAAGCTCGAAGAGATCATACAATTTTTCGCGCTCGGTGAACGTGTAAAGAAACACAGTCATCGCTCCGAGATCGAGCGCCATTGCGCCAATGCCAAGCAAGTGCGAGGAAATGCGCGCGGTTTCGTAACAAATCACGCGAATCGCGCGGCCCCGAAGCGGCACCTCCCAACCCATCAACTTTTCCACTGCCAGCGCATAGGTAACGTTGTTCGCCAGCGGCGAGATATAATCCAACCGATCGGTGTAAGGCACGAACTGGTTGTACTGCATGTTCTCGGCGATTTTTTCGTCGCCGCGATGGAGAAAACCGATATCCGGCGTGGCTTTGGTGATGACCTCGCCATCCAGTTCGAGAACCAGCCGTAATACCCCGTGCGTGGCCGGATGAGATGGTCCCATGTTGAGCACCATTTTTTCGCCGATGTCGGTGCTGTGATCGTTCAGTGCGCCGTCGGCGGCAGCCACCCGGCTTGGGGTGTCGGGTGACTCAATTTCACGGACAGTAAATGCCATAATCGGGGGTTCGTTTATGCTGCCGAGTGCAGCACCGTGCGCAAGCGTAAAGTGGTTCCCAGCCAACCGCGAAATACGCCAAATAACGGGAAAGCAAAAAGCGGGTTGCCAGTGAATAATGCGAATCTTCGCGAACAAAAAGGCTGTGCGACGCCAGTTTCCAGCCGAGTTCCTAATTTCAATGCATTCGCGTCCATTCGCGTGATTCGTGGGCTTGTCTTACTGCCGTGTCACTTCGCGCGTTACGCGCATGCGTTCCCGGTCAAAGATCGCACTCGCGCGACCGATTGTTCGCGTTTAACTACGACCAAATGAAAAAGATCGGACTCCTATTCGCAGGTCAGGGCGCCCAGACGGTCGGAATGGGCCGGGATTTAGCCGAAAATTTCCCCGTCGCCGCGGATTTGTTCGCGCACGCCGACCAAATTCTGGGACGAAAACTGACCGAGATAATGTGGACCGGGACCGCCGAAACCCTGACTGCTACATCCAATTGTCAGCCCGCATTGTATTTGCATTCGCTCGCTGCGCTGGCGGCGCTGCGACATTTGTTCGGTGATTTTCCGGTCGATTGCGCCGCCGGGTTATCGCTAGGCGAACTAACGGCGCACGCAGCCGCTGGAACATTCGATTTTGCCGAAGGTTTGAAACTAGTGCAGCGCCGCGGTGAGCTGATGGACGAAGCGTGTGCGGCAACGCTGGGAGGAATGGCGGCGTTGATCGGCGGGCAGGAGAACGATGTGCGCCGATTAGCCGCGGACGAAGATGTTGATGTGGCAAATATTAATGCCCCCGGTCAGATCGTTATTTCCGGCGAACTGGCGAAAGTGGAAGCGGCGATTGGTGTGGCCAAGGAGTACGGAATCCGCCGTGCAACTCTACTCAATGTGGCCGGCGCCTATCATTCGCGGTTGATGGAAAACGCTTATACAAAATTTGGCGAGGCGCTGGCAGAAGTGCAGATGCAGGTGCCGCAATTTCCGGTAATCAGCAACGTAACCGGACAAGAGGTGAAAATGCTCCCTGAAATCCGCCAAACGTTGCAGGACCAGATTACCGCCACCGTGCGCTGGACGGACTGCATGCAATCGATGCTGGAACGCGGCGTGGAGTTGTTCATTGAACTGGGACCGGGAACGGTGCTGGCGAGTTTGCTTGGTCGCACCAGTAAGGGGGCCACTGTCATGTCGGTGAGTGGAGCGGAATCCGCGCATCAATGCGCAACGCAGATGCGTCTTTTGTTGGAATAGGGCACCGAATTTGCCGAAGGCACAACGGAAATTAGCCGGTGGCGCTAGCCACCGGGTCTGAATCGCATTTTAATCAGCCCCGGCGGGGGCGCCGGAACATATGAAACACGATGGGTGCATTCCATCGCCCCTCCGGGGCTCGCGCTTTTTTTGCTGATAACCGGTGGCTTGCGCCACCGGCTAATTTCCAACGTCCCTCCCGGACGATCGGCCTGTGCCGGATGTGACAAATT
>DATFCK010000163.1:0-5848 GCA_035253185.1 Chthoniobacterales bacterium
GAAATTTGCTGGGCAAACACCGTCTCGGTGAACGAGGTCGCATTCCTCCAAATGCCGAACGAGGCCAGGAGCAACACCGCCACCGCGGCCATCACCAGCACCCGGTCGTAGTTAGCGCGGATCCAATCCATGGTTAGGTAAACTTTGGCAAGCGTGAAATCATGAGGTTACCTCGTGCGCTCCCCGGAATGGTCGCATCGAACCGGCTCGATGGATTTTTAACTTTGTTCGCGGTCGCGCTCATCAGAATGTGAACCGGAGCACTTCAATCCGGGCTGAGGTTTCGACGTGTTCGTTGCCAACGATGAAAGTAAGCGCGGCGTTAGGCGCAGGCTTGGCCGGAGTCGCCTGGGTGGTGGCGGTTGTGCCCGTTGTTGTTCCCGTTTGCTCACGGGGCGGTCCCTTGTCTTTCTCATTCCGAACGTGCAACAGCCGAACCACATAAAACTGCTGGGGCGAGCTAACGATCTGGTTCAATACCCTTCGCATGGAACTGGGCGCCGAAGAAAACGAGACGTCCACCGTTCCGCGTTCCACCATTTTCGCGCCCGGCGAAACCGGCGCCGCGGCCGCCGGCCGTCGCGGCGAGGGCGATGGCGTCGGGCTGGCTGCGCCGCTCTTTTCGTCGGCCAACGCCCGGCGCTTGAAAGTGTTAATGCCATCAACCCGGGCATCGATCAGGATATTTACCAGCGCTTCGATCTGAGCCAGCTCCTGCCCTAACAATGGTGCCATTGTCGTTGTCGGCAGGGCAGTGGTATATTCTTCGAAGCCGAGGGCGAAATTGTCCGGCAGTTTCACCTTGTTCGCCCGCGCTTTTTCGGTTACCGACAGCATCGCCTGCCGCAATTTGGATTGAAACTCGTTAGGAGCTAACGGGGGCGGACTGGGAACCCGCGCCTTTAATTCCTCTTTCTGCTTGTTCAAAGCCGCGGTGTAATTCTCCAGATGAAGCTTCATCTTCTTGAAATTCGCTTCGCTCGGAAACGGATCCAGACCTTCCAGCCGTCTCTTTTCGTTCACCGCCTGCTGAAACTGCTCCAGCGCCTCGTTCGACCTGCCCCTGGCGCTCAACAAAAAATAAATCCCCGCGATCGTGAGTAAACCCACTACGATCAGGAATGTGCCTAACCAGCGGTTTTGACGAAACCAGTTCATGGCAGTTTCAAAGGCGTCTTCAAGTCGAGATGTAATTCGTAGGGGTAGGCCCACTCGGTGTTGGTGGGCGTGCTCGGCTTGATCACGCGGGACTGGTTGTTGGGATCGATCGCAAAAAATGGCGAACTCACCAGATTACGGAAGAAATCGACCACTACTTCCTGTTGCCGGGGATTGAAGAGGTAGAGACCACGAATCAGCAGTCCATCGACGGCCGGCGCACTCGGTTTGGGCGTTGGTCCCCGCCGCGGGCCCGCCGCCGGCGCCGGCGTCGGAGTTGCGGCCGCCAACTCGGTCATCCGCGTCTCATCGATCGTCATTACCTTTCCGCCGGAGACCGGGACCAATTCGGTGATCCAAATGTCTTCCTTCGGCAGACGCGAATTCAAATCTTCAATCAATTCCACCCAAAAGCTGCGATCGTTCAATGCATCGATGATGGGGGCGCTTTGACTGTCGAGAGCCGTCGTTTCCTGTCGAAGCTTGGCCAGACGCGTTTCGGCCGCCCGCATGGTATCGATCTTTTCCTGGAGCCGTTCGGTGGCCTGACGGGTAACGCCAGCCGCCCGCATGTAATAGAAACCCCATCCGGCCAGGGTAAGAATCAGGAACGCGGCTGCGATCATGAACGACAGCCGGCGTTTCTCCAACGTTTGTCGCCTAACGACGCTGGCCGGCCGCAGATTAAGTTCCATCGGGCAGGCCGTAACCGTGCGTAAGGCAAGACCCACCACCTCGCCCAACAGATGGGCCGATCGGGACAGGTCATCGGCGGGTGCCGATTCCGCGACCGCGACGTTGCGCAGCGGGTTAAAGAAAGAGACTGGAAGCTGCAGTTTCTCCTGGAAAAACTCCCGCATGTAGGGCGTGCTGGCGCTGCCGCCACACAGAAATATCCGTTCCGGGGCGCTTCCCTGTTGCTGACTGCGATAATGGCTGATCGAACGCATCAACTCGGCATGGAGCCGGGTCATCGTGCTGCGGATGATTTTCGACATGCGCGCCAGTTCCGGATCCGAAGGCTCGGCATACGCGCCGCCCAGACTAACGAATCCATCCCGCTTCTTTCGCCGGTCGGCCGCCGCAAACGGCTCATCAAATTCGCGAGCAATTGCGGTGGTAATTGATCCGCCCCCAATCGGGACGCTGCGCGAAAATACCCTGGCCGACTCAATAAACAGCAGATTGGTCGTGCGCGCACCAATGTCCACCAGTAACGAGCAACCAGTTAGGTCGCTGTAGTTATACCGAAAGGCGTTGTAGAGCGCCATCGGCGCAACATCGACAATGTTCGTGCGGAGATTGGCTCCCTCTACCGCGGAATTGATCTCATCGAGCAGGTCGGACTTGATCGCTACCAGCACCACCTGGATTTGCTCGTCCGTCCCGGCCCCGACCAGTTGATAATCCCAGACCACTTCATCAATCGGAAACGGAACGTTCTGTTGCGCCTCAAACGCGATGATGCGCTCGACTTTTTCTTCGTCCACCGACGGCAGCTTTACGAATCGGGCGAACACCGACTGGCCCGGGACGGCGTAATTGACATCGCCCCCCTTCAGACGCAGTCCGTCGAGCGCCTGGCGTATCACCGGCTCGAGTTGAGAATATCGGATGCCCTCGCCCGCTATGTCGGCCAGGGTTTCGTGCAGCTGATAGTTTTGCAGAATCAACCCGCCGCTGGGTTGGGCGCGGAACTCGCCTAACGCAATCGTTTGCGATCCGAGATTAAGACTGAGAATACGAGTAGCTGCCGCCACAGTTTACAAATTCGAATTCCTAATGCCGAATTCCGAAACAAGCCCAAAAATCGAAATCGGAAAACGGTGAGACATCACGGCGCGACTAATTTGCCAGTTTGGGATTGTTTCGAGCTTCGGTGTTGAATTTCGAAATTTCCCTTAACGGGTTGACTTTATCTGCTCATACCGATCCCAGTAGAGGGGAGCAAACGGCGTTTCGTTTTTGTTGAGTACCAACCCGGCCAGAGTCGGAAGGCCCTTGTACCACTGGGGCGTGGCTCGGGACAGGTTGTTCTCATCTTTTACCGATCCCCCCTGCACAATCTGAATCGCGATGTTTTGCACGGCGTTAGGCGTGACCGGCCTGTTCTCCATGACCCGGGCGATGGCTCCCGGCGGCACATACATCACCGATCGGTTGTCGCGGCCGGCAGACACATTGGTGTGGGTGACTTCACCGGTTAGGACTTTGCCGTTGAACAAGATGTAATATTTCAGCGTGACCTCATCGGTAAATGGAGCCGTCGACGCAAATTCCACCTCCACCTCCAGCCAGCGATCTCGCATATTGGCAGAGTACTGCTGGGCCCCGTTATAAGTGTATTGCGGGCTGGTAATGAAGTTTTTCGTAATTTTCGTTACCTGAAATTCTCCGGCGGGCTCCTGCGCGAACCCATGACTTGAGAAAACCAACAGGCCAACGACTGCTAAAACACTCGGTATGCGTTTCATGTCGCCGCTACGATTCCACAAATGGCGGAGGACATACCAGCCGAAAGCGAACAAATGTTTATCCCGGGTCAGCTTTTTATCCGAGGCCGGAAATAATCAATCGTTTCCCGGATTCCCTGGTCAAATTCGACCTTCGGCTCCCAGCCGAGCACCTTTTTCGCGCGGGAAATGTCCGGCTGCCGGACCTTCGGATCATCCACCGGCAGCGGTTTGTACTCGATCTGCGATTTGGTGCCGGTAATGCGAATGATTTCATCGGCAAACTGTTTAATCGTCATCTCACGCGGGTTGCCGATGTTTACCGGTTCATGAAAATCGCTCATGGCCAGCTTGAAAATCCCGTCGATCAGGTCTGACACGTAGCAAAACGAGCGCGTTTGCGAGCCGTCCCCAAAAACGGTCAGCGGTTTCCCACTCAAAGCCTGTCCGATGAACGCCGGCACGACCCGGCCGTCACGTAATCGCATCCGTGGCCCATAGGTATTGAAAATCCGGACGATCTTGGTATCGACGTTGTGATACCGGTGGTAAGCCATGGTCATGGCCTCAGCAAAACGCTTGGCCTCATCATAAACGCCGCGCGGCCCGATCGGGTTCACATTGCCCCAGTAATCTTCTTTCTGCGGATGAACCAAAGGATCGCCGTAACATTCAGAGGTCGAGGCCAGGAAGAAGGTGGCTTTTTTATCCTTGGCCAGCCCCAGAGTATTGTGGGTGCCGAGAGCCCCGACTTTCAGCGTCGGGATTGGCAGTTCTAAATAGTCGATCGGACTGGCCGGAGAAGCGAAATGGAACACGTAATCGACCTTGGTTTCCGGCAGGAAAATGAAATTGGAAACATTGTGCTTAATAAACCGGTAGTCTTCGTTTCCGGCCAGATGGGCAATGTTGTCCACATTGCCGGTCACAAGGTTGTCGATCGCGATTACTCGATGGCCTTCAGCCAGTAATCGATCGGTCAAATGTGAACCTAAAAAACCTGCGCCGCCGGTAACAACCGAGACCGGTTTGGAACTCTTTTCTGCCATTCGCGGGAGTTATGTAACGGCGGAGGGCAGACTTTGCCAGTGCGAAAAGCTGCGGAGCAGTTCAGCGCTGGCATATCGGCATATTGACCCAACCACCACTCTCACTCCACTACTCCATCACTCCGATCCTCGCTGCTGCTGTCGGTATGATTCACTTGCAGACCTACCACGCAAACATCGTCATCAAACGATTCGCGTTTAGAAAATTCGCGAACATCGTGGAGAACACGCTTGAAAAACTCCTCCGGCGGATGAGAAGCATGGCGATCGACCGCGGCCCGCAATTGGTCCTGGCTGAAAACGTTTCCCGAGGGATCCTCGACCTCGAACAAGCCATCGGTAAACAGCATCACCAAATCGCCTTTCGACATCGGCCGGCTTGAGGTGTCATAGCTTGCCCCTGGCAGGATCCCGAGCGCCGGGCCGTTGCGTTTCTGCCCCTGCAACTTTTCGGCCGAACGGTTAACCCTCCGGATGTGTAGCGCAGAGGGATGCCCGGCGTTGGCAAACCGCAGTTCGGCGCTTTTGACATCGGCTACCAAATAAAAACAAGTGGCAAACATGGTTGTGCCAGCCTGTTTGAGAATGAGTGCCAGCGCATTGTTAACCCGGCCAAGCAGTTCGCCTGGATCCGAAGTGGCCTGCGCGTGCTCTTCGACAAGCGCTCGGATCATGCTGGTGATCAATGCCGAACGCACCCCGTGCCCCATGACATCACAAATGAATATTCCCGCCGCCTGATCGCCCACCGGAAAAACACTAAAAAAATCGCCGCTTACATCACCCGTCGGGAAGTAGAGACTCAAAAAGCGAAGCGCACTTTCATCGGCGCCCACATTGGCCGGGACGGTCGGAAATTGCTGCGGTAACAGCGCGAATTGAAGTTCACGCGCCATCTGAAGTTCTTCGCCCATCTGGCGATTCTTCTCCCGAAGTTCCCGGGTTCGTTCCTGAACGCGGGTTTCAAGTTGAGCGTTAAGAGCGATCAGCTCAGCCTGAGCCCGATTGCGGGCTTCCTCAGCGCGATCGATTCGTCCGCCGACAATTCGTGAAATCTGGGAAATGATCCAGCCCAGCAAGACCGCGAATGCGATTGCACAAAGGGCGGCGGCGACGGCTGGATTCGCGTGCACGAATCGGAGCAGAGCGGTGTTGATCCACCCGTTAACCAACGCGGCTGCTACGATC
>DATFCK010000164.1:0-6605 GCA_035253185.1 Chthoniobacterales bacterium
TGCAAAAGGAAATCGATTTGCTCAAAGGCTCGGTGGCCGACCAAAAGCAAGGCAACAACTGGTTTGCCCTAACCGGTGTGACGTCCGACGGAACAGAATATTACCGGGTGCATCACACCAATGGAGTCCAATGGGTGACGCTTCGTATCACTTTCCCTCGCAGCAAAAGCAAGCAGTATGACGAATGGGTGACGCGGATCGATAAGGAGTTTGTGCCGTTCACTAAAGCCGAGCCGGTACAACCATCGGAACCAACACGCGTATCGCCAGCACCACCCGCACCTCAATCGCCGCCTTGAGTGACCAGGTAGCGGCGGTTCACCGAACCGCCATGGCGATTAGGGTCAATCGCCGCTACCAAAGATGCGCGACGGTAACGATGGCCCTAACTACGGAGATTTCAGAATTGCCACCACTTCGGTCTGAATCGGCTGGCCGGTGATTTCGATGTCTTTGTCGAGGACGTAAACGTCGATTTCGGAACGAACCCCGAAGTTGCCCTTCAGGTAAATACCGGGTTCGATCGAAAAGCAGACGCCGGGCGTGATCCGGCGCGAATCGCGCGTTTCGAAATTGTCGATGTTAACGCCGTTGCCGTGCACTTCCTCACCAATCGAGTGTCCGGTCCGATGAGTAAATTTTTCGGCGTAACCGGCCTTGGTGATAACTCCGCGCGACACGTCATCCACATCCGCGCCGCGGATCGGTTTCCCTTCTCGAATGTTGGTGCGAACGAATTCGACCGCAGCGTCGCGAGCTTCGCGAACGATCTTGAAGACTCGGTTATAAGCCTCGGGAACGGTCTCGCCAACGTAACCGGTCCAGGTTTGATCGGTGAACACGGCGCCGGGTTTTCGGAGTTTTGAGGCCAGATCCAGCAGCACAAAATCGCCGCGCTTGATCGGCAATGATCCCTCCTTTTTGGGCGTGTAATGCGGATTCGCAGTGTTTTCGTTAACCGCGACGATCGGATCATCATCATCGCTGCCCATTCCTTCCTCGTGCCATCGTTTAACGATAAATCGCTGAATGTCGTACTCGGTGGTCGGCTCATCCGCTTTGACCCGTCTCGCGATCTCGGCGAACGCGTCCAGGATGATGCGATGCATTTTGTCCGACGCTTCGATGTGGCTTTGCAGTTGCTCCGGCGTCCAGATCGCTTCGAATTGCTGGACCAGCTCCGCGCTGGTTACCACTTCAACCCCTAACGATCGGATCAGTTCCACCGTGCCGGCGTCCACCTTTGACATGTAAGGCACGTCATTCATCGGCGAATACTGCATCGCGATGCGCGGCTTTTTGTTTGATGCGGTCAATGTGGCTTGCAGAAGCGCATGCTGTTCTTTCCAACTGCTGTATTCCTGTCGCTTGCCCGGAATTGGATCAAGTTTGGCCGGCTCAATTCGGTGGACCAGCTTGGTGCACTCGCCCGAGGCCGGGACGTAATAAAACCAGCGACGAGAGCCGACTGCGTGTTCGTCGAGACGCAGGATTCGCAGGGCCAGAGGATCGCTCCCGCGAAAGTCATAAAACAACCAGCCGTCAATTTTGGCAGCTTGGAGCGCTTTTTGAATTTGATCGACTCGTTCCGCGGGAGAAGGCATTGCGCGCATTTCGTCATTACCCAACAGCAAGACGAAACCGGTGGCGAATAGGAAAACGAAGGGCGATCTCATTTAGAGTGAGCGACGATTACACGGTTTATCCCCCGGTGTCGCGAGAATAAACCGACGGTCGCCCTGCCAATTACGGCGGCGCGCATGATGTGGCGCTTGCGTCTTGGAGTGCGGCGATTATTCGGCGCTTTTGGATGAAAAATCTTCGAAGACCATGCGCAAAGTCGCCGCCGCCTCTTGATCTGCTCGCTGTGATCCCTGGAGCGACAGAAAGCGGCGAAGGAATCGCCGCACCCCAAAACGTGGCCGACGCATCTCGCCTCTGTCGCAGAATGGGCCTATCCCAGGCTCAACAGTTGAACTGTGACGTAGGCTATCTGCGACACCGGGAATAAGACGACCCAGATTTTGTGATATCGCTCATTCTTCGTTAGGCCAGCGGCGAAATTGCCCAGGGTCCAGAGGACAATCGTCGGCAGATACATACCTCCCTGGGCAATAAAGTGTTGCTGACCTTTCAGCAGCGTATCAACCACATCGAGTGGCCAGATCGATCCGAACACGAAGAAAAATCCCCGGCGATTCCGGTAATAGTAGTCACGCCAATCGGGCGACCCGGTTTTTTCGAGCTCGCCCGGACATAAAACTCCCGAGGCCAGATACATCAGGATGGGCGCGACGTTGACCCACAGAAAGATGAAGAAAGTCCACTGCGGTGCCGTATTCCAGCGATAGAGCACCCACCAAAAAAGCATCAATCCAATCAGCAGGTTGACCATCCATACGGTATGAACCCAGTAAATGCGCGGCCGATTCCCGACCTGAATCGCGTCACTGACTCCGGTTAGGACGCGGGTAACGCCGAGACCGATGATGATCGAGACCAGGACAGCGACGTAATTGAAAGCCTCGTTCACAGGGGAAGGGATAAACGTTCAACGCTCAAGGCTCAACGTTCAACGCTCAACGCTCTACGCTCAACGCTCAATGGCAGCGATTGAGGTCCCGACTTGAAAGACGGCTGCAATGGGATTGATCCCTCAAGAGCAAGCGCATAAAGCGTATTGTTTTTTCAATCATAGCGACCTGGTCCTCCAGCCATGTCATCCCGACCGAAGTGGAGGGATCTCTCATGTCCAGAACACGTCACCCTAGTAGGTGAGGTCCCTCGACTGCGCTCGGGATGACAACGTGGGAATGCTTAGTTGCCGGATTTGTAGCATCCGCGGCCAACCTTAAGAACTTTCCAAAGCGGCGCAGCAGCGCGGCACTCCAAAACGCAAGCGTGTATTGAGCGTATTGTTGTTTTCCATCATGGCGGCCGAGGCTCCCAGCCATGTCATCCCGTCCGAACTGGAGGGCTCTCTCGTATCCAGAACACGTCACACTAGTGGGTGAGCGATTACACGCAGATACTATGGCGACGTTAGGGGAAAATTCGCGGTTATTGCGGTTGCGCTCTCCTCAATAGCGTACGGCATCCCGAAGCGGCGAAGGAATCGCCGCAGTCCATACGCAGGCGCGGTTGGAGCGATCTCGATCAGTCGCGTCTTGAACGGCGCTGTGCGAGTCCGGCCTCGGACTTTCGCCGCTTTCGAGTCAGGAAAAAATCGTGGAGGCTTCACGTTACCCAACAATGAAGGTAAACGTCGTGTTGAAATCGCTTCACATTGAAATTGTGCCCGGGCGGGACAACGTTGCCCGATGACTTCGCAACTCCCATCCATTGTAGAACATCGACGTTTCCGATCGCCGGCCGTCACCCCGCAGGCACTCGCCTGGCACGACGGGAATTTGTGGCTCGGCTCGCGTGATCTTCGGCGCGTATACGGAATCGATGTCGATGACTGGCGGGTTTTCGAAGAACGCGAGGCGCCCGGCATTCCATGGGCGGCGGTGTCCACTGGCAAGGAACTGCGAATGACGATCGGGGAAGGAGAAAACGACGATCGCTATATGTGGAGCTACACGCCCGGAAAAGGTTTTTCGGATCACGGCCGATTTGCCTATCCCGATTTCACCGGCTCTTACGTCAGCTTTGACGGTTCCAATCTCTACATGAGCCAGTGGTATAAAGCACGAATCCTGCAGCTCGCATCGGACGGCCAGGTGGTGCGCACCGTTCAGATTCCCGGCGAAATATCCGGACACGTCTTTGTGGATGGCGCATTTTACGTGCTGCGCGGCACGGAGAAGGAGGGCGAAAGCTGGACCATCGCAAAATTCGATCCGGGCACCGATCGGCCTGAAGTCCGCGACCTCGCAGTTGTACCTTTTGCCTGTCGCTCGTTAACATACGACGGCCGACATTTTTGGTCGAATTTTCGGGCCGGTGGAGAAACGATTTCCTTCAGCCTGCCGGATTGAAATTGTTAGGTCGATAAAACTTTAATCGAAGTCCGAAACGAAGGAACGGCGGTCTTCAGTCCGCCCATTAGCGGCATTTGTCGTGCTGACCAGCGATCGCGTCATTATTTCGATAGATCTGGCGAACTCCAAAGCCGTTGATTAACGTCGGCTGCATGGACACGGCCGCTACCTGCATCGTTTGATGACTTGGTTCCGCGAACAGTTTTCTGCTTCATGAAACCAAAACGCGTCCGGGTTAACGACACCATGCAGAAGAACTACTTCTACTGGCGAACCAAACCAATGGGACGGGCGTTCCGCGCTGAATTCAAGCCTGAGCTAACCCCGAAACAAATGCTTCAGCTCGGCGTGTTTGGCGGAAAATATATGAATGATTGCCGTAAAGAATTTCCGGCCAGTTGGTTCAAGAAGGCCAAGCTTTCGCCGGAACGTTCTCGCGCGGCCCTGAATTATTTCGGCGTGTCTGCGTCGCAGCCGCTGGCCGAGTGGCGTCGGAAAGGATGGATTTACAAAGAAGATCCGCGGGGCTGGTTCCAATGGTATTGCCGGTATTACTCAGGACGGCGATGCGTGGATGATCTGCGGCAAATTAAACGTTGGCGCGCGGTTCGACCGCACATTGCGCAGTTGAAAAAACATTGCGCCCGGCGCGATCTAAACTGTCGGCGGCGTCAACGTCAGGCCCTGCTGCATTGGGCCTACGATTCGAGAAAAATCTGATCGCAAAAGTAAAAAGATCTGCCCACGAAACACACTAATGGACGCGAAAAGGGGAAAGGCAGCAGGACACTTCAGCCTGTTGCCGGATTAAGAAGCAGCGGGCCGCGACGTCGCTAAAAGCGGAGATGCTGCCGCACTTTACATCTTAGCCTTGTCTTCTTTCGTGCATTTCGTGTGTTTCGTGGGCCGACTTCCGTTTTTTTAATCCGTTCGCCTGAGATCGAAAGCGTCAGAGTGGTCTGCATTGGGCCTACGATTCCAGAAAAATCTAACGTTTTCGCTTCACGATGGTCTGTGGCATTCATGCGCATTCGCGAATTCAAGTCCGAGCTATGGCTGCCGCATCCCCGCGAGAAAATTTTCGCCTTCTTTTCGGACGCCGCGAATCTGAACGCGATCACACCGCAGTGGCTTCATTTTCGGATGGTTACCGCTTCGCCGATCCAGATGCGTGTTGGCACCCTGATCGATTATCGTTTGCGAATTCGCGGTATTCCAGTGAGCTGGCGAACGAAGATTACGGTTTGGGATCCGCCGTTCCGTTTTGCCGACGAACAATTACGGGGCCCCTACACCTTTTGGCAGCACCAGCATGAGTTTGAATCGCAAGATGACGGCACGTTAGTGCGAGACAAGGTGAATTACGCGATTCCGTTCGATTTTATCGCGCACGGATTGCTGGTGAAGCGGGACGTGCAGCGAATTTTCGCCCATCGCGAGGAAAGACTGCGGGCGATTTTTCTCGAGAAGTGAAGTAGAAACGGCGTCTCGCCGCTTTGTTTGACCAACGCGACGAGACGTCGCGTCTACAACGTCTGCGCAAGACTGTTTGAGCACGGCCATTAATTCGTCTGGTCGCGATTGAACTGCATGCCCGGCAAACGAAAAAAATCATCGTCGCGAAAAGCGCCTTGGAAAAAGTCAGCGCCCAAGAAGAGCCGTCACACAAAACTTAGCGCGAAAAGTAAACAGAAGGCGAAGGCATCAGCGCGCCGCGCTGGACGAAGATATCCGAATCTGGTCGACAACATGCGCGCCGCGGGGAAGCAAAAGCGGCGCAAGCGCAGATAGAATCTGCTTCAAGTATTAAATGCCCAACGCCAAGGAAGCGCGGCTTGGTATTTGTTTTACAGTGAGGTGCTGTCAAAAACGGTAATTAAGCACTCAACGTTGTCATCCCGAGCGCAGTCGAGGGATCTCTCCTACTTGCGTGGCGTGTTCCGCAGTTGAGAGATTAACGCTCCACCCCAGTCGCGATCCCGGTCGGGATGACATGGCTATGCTTTGGGTGTTATCAAAGATGAAATGAATGCGCGAACCACCTCTGGTCGAGCGAGTGTCAAACAGCCTGGGTGGTACCCGCACCCCAAGCATCCGCAGGCTGGAATTATTTGGTCTCACCGACAATGATCAATTGGAATGGCAACCTACGAGCCAACATCGCGACGACCGATTGCGAACATTTTTCGACGAACCGCAGATGTCGCGGTTCGAGTGTGTCTTCGGTTAGGCATCTCGCCTGACGCCATTTCGTATTTATCAATTATCGCTGCCATCGCTGCTGCGATTTGTTTCTGGCGTTCGATGCTCCAGCCGTGGCTGTTAGTCGCGGCCCCATTGCTCTGTTTTCTCCGGCTTTGGTTCAACATGCTCGATGGCATGGTCGCGCTCGCGAGCGGTAAGGCGAGCGTGCGGGGTGAAATCGTTAACGATTTGCCGGATCGGATTTCCGATGTGGTGATATTCGCTGGACTCGCGCACAGCGGATGGATGTACCCGGCGATTGGATACTGGGCCGCCGTTCTGGCGCTAATCACGGCATATGTTGGTTTGTTCGGCCAGGCCATCGGTCGCGGCCGGCAGTTCGGCGGCAGCATGTCGAAACCATGGCGCATGGTC
>DATFCK010000165.1:0-2319 GCA_035253185.1 Chthoniobacterales bacterium
CAGGGTGCGGTCGTTCAGCCGAAACCATGATTCAACCGCTGGAAAATGACTCAAGAATTGACCGCCCCAGACCGAAAACCCAAGACCAAGAATTCCAAACACCGTGATCGCGGTCACACTCAGCTTCCCGCTGCGCAGACCAAACCCCATGATCAGCGCGATGGGAATGGTCATGGCAATGGTGAACACGCCCCACGGACTTTTGGCCAGGGCCTGCACCACTACCAATGCCAGAACCGCCAGCAAAATAACCATGATGGTCAGGACGCTGATCAACGCCAGCGCGCCAATGCCCGGTCCAATCTCTTCTTTGACCATTTGGCCTAACGTCTTGCCACCGCGCCGGACCGAAGCGAACAGCGTAATCATGTCATGAACACCGCCGCCCAGCGTCGCGCCGATCAGGATCCACAGCGTGCCCGGCAGAAAACCGAATTGAGCGGCGAGGACTGGCCCGACTAACGGCCCCGGACCGGCAATGGCGGCGAAATGATGACCGAACGCCATCCAGCGATTGGTGGGGACGAAATCTTTGCCGTCATTGCGGACCACGGCCGGAGTCGCCCGCTCGTCGTTCAACATTAAAACCTTTGTGGCCAGCCACTTACTATAGAAACGATAACTGATGGCGGTGGCGCACAACCCGGCAATCACAATCCAGAGCGCGTTGACCGGTTCACCACGCGAGATCGCCAGCACGTAAAGCGAGCCTAATCCAACCAGCGTTACCGCAATCCAAAGGAGCTTTTTCCAACCGGCCATTCGTGTGAAACCTACTCAAACTGTTAAACCACCACAACCTCTCCGGGTAGCGCGCACCCGTCTCGGGTGTTTCCATTAACACTGCCCTTTAGGCCCGTGCCACCGACTTGTAACAACTGTTAGCCGTTTTAACGGCTTTTAACCGGTGGTAAGCCGTTAAAACGGCTTGTTACCTACCGCGGACAGTGATCACCGGTCTAAAGGCCGGTGCTAATTACAGCCCGTGCGCTGCATAAATGCGATCGCCGGAATCAGAGCCGATCGCGCGCCTCTTTCAATTTCGTCAGCTGCTCACTGAATTTTTTCTGCCGATCCCGATGTTCCTTCACCACAGCTGCCGGCGCGCCATTCACAAACGATTGATTCTTTAGCTTGTTGTCGACCGTTTGAAGCTCGCGCTCCGCTTTCGCAATTTCTTTATCAAGTCGCTCCCGTTCGGCGGCGCGATCCACCTCCACCACCAGAAACAATTCGCCGGCGCGGGTCATGGCCACCGGTATCCCGGCTTCACCCTTGAATGCTGCGTCGATCCACAGCTCTGACGCATTGAGCAAACGTTCGATCGTTGAACGCTCGCCCGTTAGGCGCGGATCAACCGCGCGCAAGGCGAACTTCGCTTTTTGATTAGTCGCCAGCCGGGCTTCGGAACGGAGGTTTCTGCCTGCCTGCACGATTTCATAGACGCTGGCCACCAGGGACCGTTCATCCGCCGTCTCTCCGCCGAGATCGATCGGTTCGGGAACAGCAGCAAATTGAATCGATCCTTCGCCGAATCGGAAGATCGACCACAGCTCTTCGGTTACATGCGGCATAAAGGGATGCAACAAACGCAAAACCGCAGACAACACATGATCCATGACCGCGAGTGAGGACCTCTTGCGCGCCTCGTTGCTGCCGAAAATATCGCTCTTGCTCGCTTCTACGAACCAGTCGCAATAATCACTCCACACAAAATCGTAGATGCGCTGCGCCACCACGTTAAACTCATATTCTCGATAGGCGGCGTCGACTGCTTCCAGGGTCTCATTGAGTCGCGACAAAACCTCGACTGCGTAAATCGAAAGATCCGCGGCGGCAATGTTCGGACTCATCTCGCTCGGGCCATGCATTTGCCGCAACCGCGCCACGTTCCACAATTTGGTGGCGAAGTTGCGCCCTTCCTCGATCTGCTTTTCCTCGAACCGGATATCCTGTCCGCTGGGAGCAATTCGCATCAGTCCGAATCGCAGCCCGTCCGCACCGTATTTATCGATCAGGTCTAACGGATCGGGTGAATTGCCGAGGCTCTTCGACATCTTGCGCCCCTGCCGGTCGCGAATGATTCCGGTCAGGAACACGTCGTGGAAAGGGATGTTGTCTTCGATCGCATCAGATTTGCCGGGCTTAAATTCCAGACCGGCCACGATCATCCGAGCGACCCAGAAAAAAATGATGTCCGGCCCGGTAACGAGCACGCTGGTGGGATAGAACTTCCGGCGCGTCTCTTCGTCCATCGTCTCGTAAGCCCACAGCCAGGATGAAAACCAGGTGTCGAGCGTATCCGGATCCTGGATCCAG
>DATFCK010000166.1:0-8578 GCA_035253185.1 Chthoniobacterales bacterium
GCTGTACCAGGTGTCTCTCACGGAAGAAACAACCGTTCAGGCTTTCTGATACAAATCCCGCCCAAATGAACCATACCGCAGAACCCATTAAGGTAGCCGCGTATCCGACCTGGCGTGAGCAGGTAGGGAGCTGGCGGCAACGCTTTGAAGGCGTGGACTGGCGCCCGTGGTTGATCGTGGGATTTGCCGCTTTCCTGCGGTTTCTGCTGCTGGGGATGAAGCCGCCGCATTTCGATGAGGGAATCAACGGCTGGTTCGTCGATCAGATGGTTCGCAACGGTTTTTATCGTTACGACCCCACCAATTATCATGGGCCACTCCACTTCTACGTGCTGTTTGTGTTTCAGACGCTGTTCGGGCGCAACATCTGGGCGCTGCGGTTGCCGGTCGTCATCGTCAGCATCACTTGCGTCTGGCTCACGCTGAAATACGAGCCGATCGTTGGGCGACGGATGAGTCGTTGGGCCGCGATGGCGATGGCCGTCTCCCCGGGATTCGTTTTTTACGGCCGTTATTCCATTCACGAAGTGTGGATGTTGTTTTCGTCAATGCTGATGGTTCTCGGGTTACTCGGGCTGTGGCGAATTGGGACTCGCGGTTATCTCTGGTGCGCAGGAATGGGCCTAACCGGCATGATCCTGACCAAGGAAACTTATCTGATCCACGCCGGCTGCGCTGCCATCGCAATCTTCGTTACCTGGATTTCTACCCGTCTGCCCCGGCCGGTCCAAGCGACCAAAAAAACAGCGGCTAGGCGAAGCGTTTTGACAGACGTGACCGTCGCACTCGGCGGATTGAGCATCCTGTCCGTTTTTCTGCCCTGGGCGAGGCTGGAGGATACGGTGTTTAAAGGGCCGGTTTTGTACGAGCTCGGCTCCGCCGGCAAGGGCATCTGGATTGTGATGATGGCGGGCATCGCAATCATGGTGCTGTCGTTCGTCCGGAAAAACAGCCGGTTCATCGGTCCGGCCGGCGGCGCGGTCCAGTTCCTCACTATTATATATATGTGCGGGCATTTGCCCGAAGACTCGGAACTGGGGATTGGCGGTGTTCTCGGCATCATCCTGAGCATTGCCCTCATGGCGACTGTCCTTTTATCGCCGGCCTGGAACTATGCCTGGAAAGCGGCGGAAACGTTGGTTGATGGACGGCGGGCCGCCCAGCAATGGGATTATGTCGATTTGGTCGTGATAATCGCGCTGGGCGCGATTCTGATCGTAACATTCTATTCCGGCACGTTTCTGAACTGGCCTGGACTCAAAGGCATATATGAAGCCTACGGGGCCTGGGCTAAAACCGGCCAGCAGGGACAGTCGGGCCATGAAAAGCCGTGGGGCTACTGGTTGAAGCTGCTCTGCCGTTATGAATGGCCGCTCTTGTTCGGATTAGCGATTGCCCTGTTCGCGCAGTTTTTCAAGAGTGTGACCCTGCGTTATCTGGCGGTCTACGGGGTGGGCACGCTGATTGCCTATAGCATTGTGAAATACAAGACGCCGTGGTGCATCATCAGCATTGTGTGGCCGTTTCTGTTCACCTTCGGCGCGGCCGGGGTGCTTGTCCCAAAGCTCCGGCAGCGAGCCACCCAAATCGCGATGATCGTGCTGCTTTGTTTTTCCCTGGCATCATCCGTCTACCTTAATTTTTTCCGCTGTTCGACTTTTGCGTCGGACGATTGGGACAAAAACAAGAGTCTTTCCGAGAATTTATCCCAATTTTTCGCGAGCGAACCCTACGTGTATGTCCAGACCTACAACGACATATTCAAATTGACTCGACCGGTGCTGGCGCTGGCCAAGCGCGATCCGATTTTTTATCAGATGACCGGCCACATGATCCGCACCAGCTCGTATCCGTTTCCCTGGATCTTCGACGATTTTCCTAACGTCGGCTATTACGAACACGACAATCTTCCGCCGAAAATGGATGCCGATTTTCTACTGGTGCAGCAGGACAAGATTGAAGAAGTGGAGAAGAAACTGCAAAACTCCTACTTCACCGCTCCGCTGACTATTCGTCCCTACCAGGACACGTCGAAGCTTTATCTGGACGCCAAACGGTTCCAGGGTTTCTTCCCGGACCGGGAACCGGAATTCAGGGGTAAGGGCCCCGGTTAGGCGACGGTTGCAATGAAGCTGCTCACCGCCGGGACCCTGTTCTTTTGCTTTTGGGTGGTCTTTGCCACGTTGTTAGGCCTGGCGGCGGGCGGTCTGGGGTCAACCACCGTCACGCTGGCGCTTTTTATCGCGCTAGTGGCGGCTGTTGTCGCCTACTTTGAGAGTTACGATCCTCCGGCGGCGAAACCGGCGACGCCGGGTTGGCGCTATCGTTCACTTTTGTTCTGGTTCCTGGCCGCATGTTTTATCCTGTTTGCGGTCCGATCGTTCTGCTGGCTGCTTTTCATCGATGGCGCTGAGTTCCGCATTCAATCGGTAAACAATTTGGGCGACCTTGCCCTGCACGTTACTTATATCAAGACGTTCGCTAACGGTGTCCCGTTGTGGCCGGACAATCCGATTTTTGTTTTTAGCAAGCTGCGTTATCCGGCGGGAGTCGATATTTTTAACGGCCTGCTCACCATCTTCAATGTCGATCTCATTCGCGGTCTGGTCTGGGTTGGCCTACTGGCCTCGTTAGCCACATTCTATGCATTGTATCGATGGGGCGGCTTGTTCGCCGTCGCCGGATTTCTGTTCAACGGAGGCGTTGTCGGATTTGCCGTGCTGAACAATTTCGATTTCGAATTCAAAGATTATCAGGGCGTCAGCACCATCGCGTGGAAAAGCATCCCGCTATCAATGTTCGTGACTCAGCGCGGTTTGCTTTATGCAATACCCGCGGCGCTCCTGCTCCTGTGGCACTGGCGCGAAATGTTTTATCGGATGCCGCCGGCTGCCACGGCGGTAACGGACGAGGAAAGTGCGTTTTCGACGCCGGATAGCATCCCATCTTTAGAGGTGGAGGAGAAGCAACGCACTCCGTATTGGCATTTTGGCCTGCAACGCGGCCCGTTGCCCTTTTGGATTGAATTGGCGATCTACTGCACCCTGCCGCTTTTTCATGTGCACACCTTTCTGGCGCTGTCAGTAGTTTTGGCTTTTTTGTTCCTGCTCGGCGACAACGCGATGAGGATCCGAACCGCGGCGCTGGTGGTTACCGCCTTGGCGCCGGCCACCTTCTTTGTGTGGCTGATCACCGATCATTTCAACGCCGGCTCGATGCTGCAATGGCAACCCGGCTGGGTGCAAACCAAGGGCGATTTCAAAATGCCTTTTTTCAAATTCTGGGCGGTCAATTTTGGATTCTGGTTTCCAATTGTACTTTGGTTGATCGGCGACCGCCTGTGGTCGGCCTGGAAAGCCGGTGTTCGCCTAACGGGTAAGAAATTACCGGAAGATCTGGCCTTTCTTTGTCCCGCCGTCGCGATTTTTCTCATCGGATTTCTGGTCAAAACTGCGCCCTGGGAATGGGACAACCTCAAACTGATGTTCTGGGGATATTTTCTGGTGCTGCCCTATCTGTGGAAACATCTTATCGCCCAATGGGCCTGGCCGCTGCGAGTGATAATCTGCGTCGCATTGTTCGGATCGGGATTCGTTAGTCTTTTCGGCGGCCTGAAGACGCCCGGTTACGGATTCGCCAATCGCAAAGAGTTGGCGGAGGTCGGAGTAGCAATACGAAATCTGCCGAAAGACGCCCGCTTTGCCGCCTATCCAACGTTTAACCATCCCCTCCTGCTCCACGGCCGAAAGTGCGTACTTGGTTATCCGGGTCACCTGTGGACCCAGGGGTTCAGTAATTACCATGAGCAGGAAACGAAGCTTCAGCGGCTGATGCGAGGCGACCCGGAGTGGCGTGAAGCGGCCAGGGCGCTTGATGTGCGCTACATTTTCTGGGGCCGGGAAGAACAGCTCAACTACCCCAACAGCAAACGGCCGTGGGAACAATCGCTGGCCAAGGTGGCTTCAGTACCATCGGGATCCATTTATGATTTGGGCGAGAAAAACGCGCCGTGACGCCAGCGAAAGCACCAACGTCGCTTTCGCTCCGAATCTCCAAATCCCAAATCCCATCCTCCAGGGAATCGCCAAACTTCAAAAAGTGGGTGGTCGGCGATTGACCTCAATCGCCATTCCTCTCGATTAGCAGTGTATTATCTGGCCGTTCGGTGAACGGCCGCTACCAAAGGCGAACCTCGATCTCCTGGGGTTTGGAACTTCCGCCGCTTCCAGCGGCGGTCACGGTCCGTTAACGAAGTAGGCGAATTTCCAGCTGCCCTGAAAACGCCGGATACCTGCGCGATAGCCGTCATAGTTTAACGACTTATCGGCGAACTGCGGCGGGGCGACCAGGTAATCGCCATCGCCCTTTACGAAGCTCTCGGATAAGATTCCTTCGACCTCAGGCCACAGATTTTCCTGGTCCCAATACTTAAAGACACCTTCTCCCTCCATTGGCGGATTGAGTTTATAACCAAAGTTCGGTGTCATCATTGTGGACAAGGTAGCGGTATCGCGGGCGGATACCGCTTTCCGCAACCGGCCCAGAAACGCCTGAAAATCGACGTCGCTGGTATCCTCCCGCAGCTCCGCCTGGGCCTTTTTCTTTAATGCGGCCTTTCGTTCCTTTTCGGCTTTCGATTGGCTTTTACAACCGGTCAGTCCGCCAGCCGTGACGGCGGCGGCGAGCAGGAAACAGATAATGATCCTCACCATTTAAGCAGTGTACCGAGTACCCCGCCAATTCAAGGCTTTGCATAGCCCGGCCGGAACTCCGGATCCCGCTTCACCGCTGCTCGAGTCTAGCTGCCGGTGCCAAAACACGTAACCGGCAGAACATAACGACAGGCCTGCCGGTCACAGCAGAAACGTATGAGAAACTAGGGCGTACTCGCGGTGCGAACGTTTGGATCGAACCAGTCTTCCTGCCAGCTCTCAAGAGTGTAATCAAAAGGCTTGCCGAAGTCCTGCAGGCTTTCGTCGTAGTGAATCTGCGTGTTGCCTTCAATTTTGAATTTGCGACCAGCCAGCGAGCCATAGATGTGGCGACCGGACTTCAGTTTAATCTCTTCAAATTCGTGGTCCGGCGCATAAATCAGGCCGGAAAAGTTTGTCTTCACCTTCACCTGCTTTTTTTTGCGATCGGGGACCACGCCGTAAAATTGAACCGCAGTCGGATCGGTGAAACCTCCGGTCGCGTAAACCGCCTCATTCTTAACGGCGGGCTTGTTCGCGTCCTTTTCCTGAAGGGTGAGATTCTTCTCAAAATAAAAGACAACATTCGCGCCATTCTCTACCTCGATGCGACCGCCATTGTGGATGACCACATCGCCGGTTACCCAGATTTCTGCGGTGCCACCGCCGCTGCCATTCTTCTTAATTTTCAAAACGTCCTTGTCGTGCAAATGAATCTTATCGGTCTTATAATAAAGTGAAGATCCGGCAGCGCTGCCGGCGTTGACGTTGACCGTTCCCTTCGGCCGGTTCAGCGACAACGACGTAGGGGTGCTGAAACTGGTATTGTTGCGCGGGCTCTGAACCGGTTTCAGTTCGCGATAAAAACCATCGATGATTTCGCCAGATACGCTCGCATTCGCCGTCTTGATATTCACAACTCCTTCACCTTTAGCGACGAGTCCGTAGACTTTGACGTTTTCGAGGCGAACGACGTCGCCGTTGTTCTTTTTCTTCGCGTTGGTCGCAATGTTGCCGTTCTGGCGGTGGGCACCAGGGTTACTTACATCGCCGAACGCCTTGCTGGCGTCATATTTATACGGTGTCACGGTCGGGTCGTAACTGTCGACGATCATGCCGCTGCCGGATTTGATCTCGATAGTGTCCTTCGAAAGAATCGCAGCTGGAAACGGAGTAACCGGGGTGGCGATCGCTTCCACCACCCGGGAAACCTGGCCGTAACCGCCATCAATATTAACGGCCGCGCCAGTGCGAAAATCGCGAAACAAATTGAGCTTGCGCAGAGCCAGATCCGCCTTGTTCTGCGGCAATCGCCGGGCGCCAACGGGAATATTAGCGTATCCGGTAGATCGAATCAGGTAGGCATATCGATTGGGAGGTATCGACGATGGATTGATCGTGTTGAGTCCAGTTGGAATGCTGATTTCAACAATCGCTCGAACCGTCTTGTTTCCCTCCCCCTGGTGGCTTAGCAGTTCACTCTCGGTTATGTATTTTTTGGCGAAGGGAGTCGGGCTCGGACTTGCACTCGGACTTGCGGACGGGGTCGGAGTTGGGGAACTAGTGTTGAGCGTCCAGCCATCCCAGGCCGCATTTCCTTCAGTTATGGAACGTCGCAGGGCGTTCAACGCAATCTCTACACCGCCTTCGGCAGCGGAGCCCGCTTCATGCCAGCTCGCCGCCTGGAACGGTCCCGATTGTTTGCTGCTCGTCAGTGACAAAAGAGTTCCGCCGATAAGGCACAAAAGGGCAACAGTTAGAATCGTCGTAACCAGTGCGCTGCCCGCATTTTTCGAATTCATGCGGCAATGAATGTCAGAGGAGGGAAAATTCAGTGTCATGTCGTTAGTTATAATCTGAGTAGTAGTACTGGCGCATGAAAGTGGTTCCGGAGAGCGGCGGAGGCACAGCTTTGGCACGTTTTGTCGCTGTAAAGGTCATCGTGGCGGTGACCACGGGGTCTGCGGCGATTGCGGTCGCGTCAGGTCCAAAGGTAACACCCGCGACTCCTGTCCCAACAATTCGCGCGGGAAGGGAGCCTTCTTTTCGGTAGAGATTACCGTTCTGAAGATAATAACGGACCGCTACTGTGGCCCCTAACGTGCCGTAGTGAAAATAGTAGCGAGCGTTGAAGACCTTGTGCTTCTTCTTATCCTTCTTATTTGAAGTCGTGACCAGTGTCCGTTGCGGCACACGCACCTTCCGGCCGTCAGATTCATAGAAGGTCGGAAGAGTGAGATCGAGCGGTAGTGTCAGTGTGGTGCCGGAATTGGTAAACGAGAACCCGGTGGCGCGTCGCAAATCGAGCGAGAGGTAGTCCATTGCCTGTAGCTGCGTCACTGAATAGTTTTCCGAGGCAGTCATCGAGTTAATCAGGCCGGTGGTGCTGCCATAAACCGCCGCCATAATCAGGCTGAACAGCGTGGCCGCTATCATCACTTCGGCAAGACTAAAGGCGCGAACTGCATCTGCCCTGTTGCCAGCGATCTTCATTTGTCTCCTTCCACGGTGAAGAGAGTCACCGATTCCTTGGTGCGGGTGATACCGTCCGATCCTTTCCAGGAAACCTGGAGGGTGAGCCGTACCGTTGTGTTCAGAACCATTACCGCGTTGTGGGTGACGGTGGTGACGACCCCGTTCTCGCGCTCCACCACAATTGGTGTCCCGCCCACATCAAACGGTCCGAGTGTGATCGAACTGCCGTTGGCGTCGAAAATTGTTATGTCTTTGTTTGACGCGTTGTAGGCCTCGACGGTTACACGCTCCTTAAGATTCGGTAGTTGCGCGGCTGACGCCGGTACAATGGCCATCACTTCCTTGAGTCCGGGCGACAGCGAATCCAAATCCTCGAGGTCGTAGGGAAATTCAGTCGGATAAACATCATCCACATAGTTTTCGCCATTGTCGTCGGCGTCGCTGTCATAACCGATGTCGGCAGGATCCTCCTCGTTAGGCGGATAATTGGATGTGATTTCGGTCCAGGCTGCCCGCCGAAATTGTTCCATGCGCTCCTGGATAAGCTGGGAAGCGAAAGAACCGGAGGTGCCCCGGCGCAGCGTGTTAACCACCTGGGAATTGAGGACAAAGACAGAGCTAATACCGACGATCAGGACGCCCATGGCGACCATGACCTCGACGAGGCTGAAACCGGCCGGTTTAGGGCGCAGCCGGAGAGGACCGGAAGTATGAATATCCACCATTTTCCATAATAACTAGCAATCTCAATGCCACGTTGTCACACCGCGCCGCCTCGGGCTGAGGTATTTGCGCGATTTTTAACGCGACGCGGCTTACCTCCGGGATCCGAGTAGCATCCCAGAGTCACCAGCCAAACAAATTGCAAACTATGGAGCGTGAACAGTGGCGCAGTGGGCTGCCGCAGATCCCAGTTTGTGCCGGGCCCGGACCTGAAGCGGATGGGCTAGAAACGTCCAGTAGAGGGCGCTGAAAAGATCTTTCATCGTGCACGGCGGACTCACCAGCCGGATCGGTCCGTTTCGAAGGGCGTCGAAAACTGCTTCGCAGGTCAGCTCCGCCGGCCGTGGAATGCTGGTATAATGCCGCCCGAATGCATGTAGCCGATGCGCGTCCGAGGTGGCAATGAGCGGCTTATGAAATTTGCGCGCGGCACGCGCAGCCGGCCAGTTTGGGTTAAAAGGCCCCTTATGGAAGTGGCATAGCTCAATCCCATCAAAGCAGTCGACCTCATCAAACAGACGCCGACCAATCGAGCCGCCCAAGAGATAAAATGGATGTGGTGAGATTGTGAAAATGGTTGGACCGCGCCGCGCTCGAAGTGCACGCAGGTCGGAGAAGTTACGAAGCTGCGCCATCTCATCCGCACTCACGTTCAAGATGATCACATCCGCGCCTTCGAGCCGCATCTC
>DATFCK010000167.1:0-8773 GCA_035253185.1 Chthoniobacterales bacterium
CGGAGCCGTCTCCGTGATCTCTGTGGGTAAATCGAGCGATTTACTCCGCTTGCGCGCTGGTGGACAGATCGAGAGGTTCGCCGACCAGGTAGCGGGTGAAGCGCCGGATGACGATGTTCTCGCCGAGCTCCGCAACTTTACCCTGCACCAGCTCCTTGATGGTTTGATCGGGATTCTTGATGAATCCCTGCTCCATCAAACAGACGGTGCTGTAAAATTTGTCGAGCTTGCCGTCCACGATCTTGCTCATGACGGCAGCGGGCTTGTCTTTCACCTGCGCTTCGTAAATGGCGCGTTCGGCGGCGATGACCTGCGGCGGAACCTGATCACGCGTAACGTAAAGCGGATGCGCCGCGGCGATGTGCAAAGTGATATCCTTCACAAACGCGCGAAAGTTTTCGTTCTTAGCCACGAAATCGGTTTCGCAGTTCACTTCGACCAAGACGCCGACCTTGCCCTGCAAGTGAATGTAGGAAGCAACGATGCCTTCCTTGGTCGCGCGCGAACTTTTCTTGCTGGCGCTGGCGATACCTTTGGTGCGCAGAATCGCCTCGGCTTTGTCGATATCGCCGCCGGCCTCGGTTAGGGCGCGCTTGCAATCCATCATTCCAGCGTTCGTTTTTTCGCGAAGCTGCTTAACGATTTGAGGATCAATTTCTGTCTTTGTGCTCATTGGCTTTCGCTAAAATGTCATCGGTTACTCGTTATCAGTTATTCGGAAAGATCGGGACATCGCTTCCCGATAACGAGGAATCGACAACCGATAATACCGTTTCAGCCGTTAGGCAGAAACGGCGGTCATTTCCATCTGTTCGCGAATTCGCGCTTCGCCGCTAGCGGACACGATGGCATCTACCAGCTTCTGCAAAACTACGCGAATCGCGCGAATGGCGTCGTCGTTACCGGCAATCGGATAATCAATCAAATCCGGATCGGCATTGGTATCAACAATTGCCACCACGGGGATCCCGAGGCGTTTGGCTTCGAGGACGGCGTTCTCTTCACGCGTGGTATCAATTATGACAAGCGCGTCCGGCAACTTATCCATCTCCAAAATCCCATCGAGGTTCCGGCGAAGCTTGGCCGCTTCGCGATTGAGCGCGGCAAGCTCCTGCTTCCCCATCTTCTTGTATTCAGGCGACTGCTCGATCTGCTCAATGTATTTCAGTCGACCAATGCTCTTTCGAATGGTGGTCAGGTTGGTTAACGTTCCGCCGAGCCAGCGTTGATTCACATAAAATTGTCCGCAAGCGAGCGCCGCTTCTTTCACGGCTTCCTGCGCCTGCTTCTTGCAACCCACAAAAAGGATCTTGCCCCCGCGGCGAGTAACATCCTGCAAAAATTCCGTGGCCCGATGCAGCTGCTGAACGGTTTCGTCCAGGTTGATGATGTAAATCGCATTCCGCTGCTCGAAAATGTAAGGCTTCATCTTCGGGTTCCAGCGCTTGGTCTGGTGACCGAAATGAACGCCGGCTTCGAGAAGCTCAGGCACTAGTTCTGTGGTATTCGCCATAGGGAAAAACGCCTTTCGGGACCCCGAAAGGCGAGCCGGAAAGATGCCTCAACCGGGGGTAAAAGCAAGGGAATGTTATCCTCCCGAGATGTCGAAATTTTGGGCCACGGCCGCCTCAAGTTGTTCTGGGCAGGCTACTAACTTGCCGCCGGTTTTTTCTCTGAATACCGAGCGAGGATCCAGCAGAGGTCTGACAGCCGGTTCAGATAACGCAAGATCTCGGGGTTAAGTTTGTCCACGGCGGCGACACGACGCTCGGCACGACGACAGGTTGCCCGCGCAAGATCAAGCGTGGCTGAGGTTGGATTGGCACCGGGAATCACCCAATCTTTTGGATATAGCGATTTATCCTTTTCCATCTCACTAATGACCGACGTTAGCCGATCTGCCATATCGGCAGTAGTGAGGCGGAAGCCGTCTTTGACGTAGCGCTCCAAATCTTCCGGAGCGGTAGCGAGCTCTCCCATCACGGTGATTAGGTCGCGCTGGATCGCGAGAATGTGATCTCCGACAAGTGATTCCGAAGCTGAGGCGCGGGCAATCCCAAGCGCCGCAGTCAATTCATCCACGACTCCGCACGCTTCGACTCGCGGATGAGTTTTCGGCACCCGGCGGCCGTACATCAGCGAGGTCTCGCCCGCGTCGCCGGTCTTGGTGACGATCGACACGGTTTTAAGCCTGCGAGCGTGACGCCGTGCCGGCGTATGTGCGAAGCTCGCCAGGTGCGTGTCGGCGCATGTTTCTTCTACGCCGATACGCCGAAACGCTCACACGCTGGCACGCGATTAGCCGATGGCCGGCTGCGGCTCGGGCTCTTCCATTACGGCCGCGCCGATCGGTTCGCCCTTCTCGACCAGGCGAATTTCGCGATGGCCAGGGAAGCCGGTGCCTGCGGGAATAAGGTGACCCATGATCACGTTCTCTTTAAATCCGCGCAGACGATCGACTTTGCCTAACGTGGCCGCTTCGGTGAGCACGCGAGTGGTGTCCTGGAACGACGCCGCGGAGATGAAGCTGTCGGTTTCAAGCGAAGCCTTGGTGATGCCGAGCAACACCGGCACCGCCTCGGCGGGTTTGCCGCCCTGCTCGACCACTTTCTTGTTCTCCGCTTCGAAATCGAGTTTGTCGACCTGGTCGCCCCACAACAGCGTGGTATCGCCGGGATCGGTGATCTTCACCTTGCGCAACATCTGGCGCACAATGATCTCGATGTGCTTGTCGTTAATTTCGACACCCTGCAACCGATACACTTCCTGCACTTCGTTAACGAGGTGCTCCTGCAGATCCTGCGGTCCACACACTTCAAGAATCTCGTGCGGAACCACCGGCCCTTCGGTCAACTGTTGACCCTTCTTCACGAAATCGCCCTTAAACACGATTACGTGCTTGGTCAGCGGGATCAGATGCTCTTCTTCGGCTCCGGTATCGGGATCTTTGAGAATCAAACGGCGTTTGCCCCTAACGGTTCCGCCCATTTCAACGATGCCATCGATCTTGGCGATCTCGGCAGCGTCTTTCGGACGGCGGGCTTCGAACAACTCGGCCACGCGCGGCAGACCACCGGTGATGTCCTTGGTCTTGGCAACCTTTCTCGGAGTCTTGGCCAGCAACGCACCGGCGCGAACCTTCTGGTTTTCCTCAACGATTACGTGCGCACCCGCCGGAATCGAATAGTTGGCCAGAACTTCTTTTTTCTCGCCGACAATGACGATCTGCGGATGCAAATCTTCCTTGTGCTCGATGATGACCGTGCCCATGAGACCGGTCGCTTCGTCCACATCGCGTTTAATCGTTACCCCCGCGATCATGTCGCGGAATTCGATCTTACCGCTCTTGTCGGTCAAGATCGGCACGTTGTACGGATCCCATTGAACGAACGTCTCGCCTTTCTTCACGGTGGAACCGTCGCTCTTCGAAATGACCGAACCGATAACGACATTGTAGCGTTCCAACTCGCGGCCCTCGGCATTGTGCACGCTAATCGAACCGTTCTTGTTCAGAACGATCCAGCTGCCGTCCAACGCCTGGACGGTGCGGAGATCGTTGAATTGAATGGCGCCATCGTTCTTCGCCTTGATGATCGGCTGCTTGAAGGTCTGGCTGGCCGTTCCTCCGATGTGGAACGTACGCATGGTCAACTGGGTGCCGGGTTCACCGATCGATTGCGCGGCGATGATACCCACGGCTTCACCGAGCTTAACGAATTGACCGGTGGCAAGATTGCGACCGTAACACTGGGCGCAAACACCGCGGCCACATTCGCAAGTCAACACCGAACGAATCTTGAGCTGCTCTACGCCAATCCGTTGCAGATCGTTGGCGATCTTCTCGTCGATGAGCTGGTTGGCCTTAACAATCTTCTTCTTCTTGTCGACAGGATCGACCACCGTTTCGCAGCTGACTCGGCCCACGATACGGGTGGCGAGATCAACAACTTCCTCGTCCCCTTCATAAATCGAGCGGACCGAAATGCCATTAACCGTGCCGCAATCCATTTCATTGATAATGACGTCTTGCGCGGCGTCGACCAGTTTACGGGTCAGGTAACCGGAGTCAGCGGTTTTCAGCGCCGTATCGGCCAGACCTTTACGGGCGCCGTGAGTCGAAATGAAGTATTCGAGCACGCTCAAGCCTTCGCGGAAGTTCGATGTAATCGGGCGTTCGATAATTTCGCCCGAAGGTTTGGCCATCAAACCGCGCATGCCGGCAAGCTGACGAACCTGTTGGCGATTGCCTCGCGCGCCCGAATCCACCATCAGGTAGACCGGGTTCAGCTCGCGGCGGCCGTCGTTATGCTCCAGGGTGCGGAACATCACGTTCGAAATCTCGTCGCCGGCGTGGGTCCAGATGTCGATGATCTTGTTGTAGCGCTCGCCATCGGTGATGATGCCTTTGCGATACTGCTGTTCCACGGTGCGGATTTGTTTGTAGGCGTTATCGAGCTCGGTCGCTTTTTCCTTCGGAATGATCATGTCCGAAATACCGATCGAAATACCGGCCTTGGTAGCTTCGGCAAAGCCGAGCTCTTTCAGCTTATCGAGTGTTTCGACCGTGCTTTGCGGACCGGCGACCTGATAACAGCGCCAGATAACGTCACTGAGCTGCTTTTTGCCGGCAGCTTTGTTGAAGAAACCAAGCGCTTTCGGCCAAATCTGATTGAAAATAACCCGGCCGGCGGTGGTCTCGATCGTCTTCGCTTCCGGATTGCCGTAAATGGTTTGCTGCCCGACGTCCGGATTCTTGAACCGAATCCGGTCGTGCGTTTTGATGCTGCCCTCGGCCATGGCGAATTCCACTTCGGTGGGCTCGGCAAACAACGGCAGACTATGGCCGTCCTTTTTCTGTCCGCGCGGATTCTGGGTCAGATAATAGCACCCGAGCGTAATGTCCTGCGACGGAGTCGTAATCGGCTTGCCGCTGGACGGTGAGAAAATGTTGTTAGGCGCGAGCATCAGCATGCGCGCTTCCATCTGCGCCTCAACCGACAACGGCACGTGAACCGCCATCTGGTCGCCGTCGAAGTCCGCGTTGTACGCGGTACAAACCAGCGGATGAATACGAATCGCTTCGCCTTCGATCAACTGCGGTTCGAAAGCCTGAATGGAAAGCCGGTGCAACGTCGGCGCGCGGTTCAGCAACACCGGATGTCCCTTGGTAACTTCTTCCAGAATATCCCATACCTCCGGCGTCTGCCGCTCGATCATTTTCTTCGCGCTGCGAACGGTGTGCACATAACCGAGATCTTTTAGCCGGCGGATGATGAACGGCTCGAACAAAACGAGGGCCATCTTTTTCGGCAAACCGCACTGATGAAGCTTCAGCTCCGGTCCAATGACGATAACCGAGCGTCCGGAATAATCGACGCGTTTGCCTAACAGGTTCTGACGGAACCGCCCGCCCTTGCCTTTCAGCATGTCGCTGAGGGATTTCAAAGGACGATTGCCGGCGCCGGTTACGGCGCGGCCGTGACGGCCATTGTCGAACAAAGCGTCGACCGCTTCCTGCAACATGCGTTTTTCGTTTCGGATGATGACATCCGGCGTCTTCAGCTGGAGCAGGTTTTTGAGTCGATTGTTACGGTTGATAACCCGGCGATACAAATCGTTGAGGTCGCTGGTGGCGAACCGGCCGCCTTCGAGCGGGACTAACGGTCGCAGATCCGGCGGGATTACCGGCAGCACATCCAAAATCATCCAATCCGGACGGGCATGTGAATTCTGGAAACCCTGAACCAGCTTCAACCGCTTGGCGAGTTTCTTGCGGATCTGCTTGCTCTTGGTGTTCCCCATCGCCTTCTCCAGCTCTTTGTTGAGCTTGTTCAGGTCGATTTCGGCCAGCAGCTTCTTAATGGCTTCCGCGCCCATACCGGCGACGAAATCTTCGCCATACTGTTCCTGGGCTTCGCGGTATTCGACCTCGTTCAGCAACTGACTCTTGGTCAGCGGCGTCTTGCCCGGGTCGATGACGATGTAGTCCTCATAATAGATAACGCGCTCAAGCTGTCGCGCGCTCATGTCCAGCATCAGGCCGATGCGGGAGGGCATACATTTGTAAAACCAAATGTGCGATACCGGCACGGCCAATTCGATATGGCCCATCCGTTCGCGACGAACTCGCGCCAGTGTCACTTCGACACCGCAACGATCGCAGATTACGCCCTTGTGCTTGATCCGTTTGTATTTTCCGCAGGAGCATTCCCAGTCCCGGGTCGGGCCGAAAATTCGCTCGCAAAACAGACCGCCTTTTTCCGGTTTGAAAGTTCGGTAATTGATCGTCTCGGGATTTTTCACCTCGCCCTTGCTCCACGACCGCATGGTGTCGCTGGAGGCGACGCCAATCGCCACCTGATCAAAACCGACCGGGCGTTCTTCGCCCACTAACTCACGCCAGGAATGTTCGTTCATTTAGTCTCTTTTCTCGTCTTGTGTCTTAATGCTTGGCTGGCGTCTTTATGAGACGCCCTGCAAATAATTGTTAGGCACCCACCGAATCGAAAACGCTTTGGGGGGCCTGGCCGCCGACCTTCACGTCGAGACCAAGGCTCTGCATTTCCTTGATGAGCACGTTGAAAGATTCCGGGGTGCCGGCTTCCAGCGAGTTATCGCCTTTGACGATCGACTCGTAGATGCGGGTGCGTCCCTGCACGTCGTCGGATTTAACGGTTAACAACTCCTGCAGGGTGTAAGCAGCGCCATAAGCTTCCAGCGCCCATACTTCCATCTCCCCGAAACGCTGACCGCCGTACTGGGCCTTGCCGCCTAACGGCTGCTGCGTGACCAGCGAGTAAGGACCAACCGCGCGGGCGTGGATCTTGTCGGCCACCAGGTGGCCCAGCTTCATCATGTAGATGTAGCCGACGACCACTTCCTGATCGAACGCGTCGCCGGTGCGGCCGTCGAACAGTTTGGCTTTGCCACTTTCCTGGACCCAGGAAAAACCTTCCTTCTTCTTGGAGTCATTCAGGTAATCGCGAATCTGTTTCTCGGCGATACCGTCGAACACGGGGGTCGCGACCTTGAATCCAAGCGCCTTCGCCGCCACGCCGAGGTGCGTTTCCAGCACCTGGCCGACGTTCATACGGCTCGGCACGCCTAACGGATTCAACACGATCTCAACCGGCGTGCCATCGGCCAGGAACGGCATGTCTTCCTCCGGAACGATCCGGGCGACAACGCCCTTGTTTCCGTGACGGCCGGCCATTTTGTCGCCGACCGACAGTTTGCGTTTGCTGGCGATGTAAACTTTGACCTGCTTTATGATACCGGGATCGATATCATCACCGCTCTCCACCCGATCCATGGCGCGCTCGCGCTCCAGCTCCAGCTCGGCGAATTTGTGTTCGTAGGACTGGATGATCTCGCGAATCTTGTTGCGGATCGGGCTGGGATCGATCTCGATGTGATCGTGAACCATCGCCAGCTTGCGCAGCAGCGTCTTGGTGATTTTGCGGTTCGCCGGGATGATGATCTCGCCGGTCTCAGCATTCACTACGTCCAGTGGAATCTTTTCGCCCAACAGAATGTTGGAGAGCGAGTCGGTTAATTGCTCGGTCAGCTCTTCCTTTTTCTTGCGATAATCTTCCGTGATCGCCTTTAGCTGCCGCTTGGTCTCAGCCGGCGTCAGTTTCTCGCGCGACACTTCGCGACGCGACGACACTTTGACGTCCATGACAATGCCGTAAGTGCCGGAAGGCACCGTTAACGACGTGTCTTTAACGTCGGCCGCTTTCTCACCGAAAATCGCGCGAAGCAGCCGCTCTTCCGGAGCGAGTTCGGTTTCGCTCTTGGGAGTAATCTTGCCCACCAAAATGTCACCCGGCTTCACTTCGGCACCAACCCGGACCACACCGTCCGGCCCGAGGTTGCGTAACGCTTCTTCACTGACGTTAGGAATGTCCCGGGTAATTTCTTCCGGCCCGAGTTTGGTATCGCGGGCGCCGATCTCAAACTCGTCGATGTGAATGGAAGTGTAGATATCTTCCTTCACCACCTTTTCCGAGATCATGATGGCGTCTTCAAAGTTGTAACCGTTCCACGGCATGAACGCCACCAGCACGTTGCGGCCGAGCGCGAGCTCACCGTGATCGGTGTTAGGCCCATCCGCGATGACCTGACCCTTTTTCACATGCTGGCCCTTCCGGACAATCGGTTTCTGATTGATGCAGGTGCCGGCATTCGACCGCATGAACTTGCGCAGCTCGTAAACATGAATGCCCGCTTCCGGATCGCTCTTCATTCGCTTTCGCCCTTCCGGAACGTGACCGTCCTTGGTCACAATAATCTGGTCGGCGGTCACCGACGCGACTTTCCCGCTCTCGACCGAAAGCATCACGGCATGCGAATCGCGCGCGACTTTGCCTTCAAGGCCGGTGCCTACCAGCGGCGCTTCACTAACGATCAGCGGAACACCCTGGCGCTGCATGTTTGAACCCATCAGCGCGCGGTTGGCGTCGTCGTGCTCCAGGAATGGAATGAGGCCGGCGGCGACCGAAACCAATTGTTTCGGCGACACGTCCATGAAATGAACCTTGGCCGGCTCCACTTCCAGGAAGTCGCCCCGGTAACGGACCGATACTTTTTCCCCGGTGAAATGGCCGCGACCGTCAACCGGCGCGTTGGCCTGCGCGACCAGATAATTTTCTTCGCGATCGCCGGTCAGATATTCGATGTCATCGGTGACACGGCCGTTATGCACTTTGCGGTAAGGCGTTTCGATGAAACCAAACTCATTGATGCGCGCGAACGTCGACATCGAGCTGAT
>DATFCK010000168.1:0-2434 GCA_035253185.1 Chthoniobacterales bacterium
CAGTATTACAGTGGCAAGCACTTTTTTTAAAATTTTTTCAGGGGGGTTCAGCTGCCAAAAAAGCCCGGTTTTTAAACGCCCGCTCGCCTCTCTTTCGCTCGCTCCAGAACCCGGCGCACGCGGCTAGAGATCTGAACCTCAGATTGAAGTGGGCGACGAACGGCCGTCTCCGTGTCCTCCGTGAGCTCAGTGGTAAAAATTCGGGACCCGTTGCTCAAACCCACGGCTAGAGCAAAGTGACACCTTTCAACAAGCCATGGCACACCTGTTTGACCCATTGCAGATCCGCGACATCACCCTTCCCAACCGGATCTTCGTTTCGCCGATGTGCCAGTATTCAAGCGCTGACGGCTTTGCTAACGACTGGCACTTTGTTCATCTCGGCACCCGCGCGATCGGTGGGGCCGGCCTCGTGTTTGCCGAGGCCACCGCCATTCTGCCTGAAGGCCGGATCAGTCCGCAGGATCTCGGCATCTGGAATGACGAGCACATCGTTGAGTTGAGTCGGGTTACGCAATTCATACACGCCCAGGGTAGCATTGCCGGAATGCAACTGGCGCACGCCGGACGCAAAGCCAGTACCCGCCGGCCGTGGGAACCAGCCGGAACAGTCCCCGAAAACGAAGGTGGCTGGAAAAAGGTGGCGGCGCCCAGCGCGATTGCATTCACCGATGATTATCCGGTGCCGCAGGCCCTAACGATCGAGGGTATTCGCCAGGTAACCGACGCATTCCAGGCCGCGGCCCGCCGGGCGTGTCAGGCGGGCTTTCGGGTGCTCGAAATCCATTCCGCCCACGGATACCTGATTCACGAGTTTCTTTCGCCGCTGTCGAACAAGCGGAACGACCAATACGGCGGCTCATTCGAAAATCGAATCCGTTTACTGCTCGAAGTTGTCAGCGCGGTGCGATCCTCCTGGCCGCCCGAATTGCCACTGTTTGTCCGCATCTCCGCGACCGATTGGGCAGAGGGCGGCTGGGACATAGAACAATCGGTTAGGCTGACGGAACGATTGAAGAACGCCGGGATTGACTTCATCGATTGTTCGTCCGGCGGCAATGTGCCGCATGCGCGAATCCCGATCGGTCCCGGCTATCAAACCGCGTTCGCGGAACGGATCCGCCGGGAGACCGGTATCATGACGGGCGCGGTAGGAATGATTACTTCGCCGGCGCAAGCAGATCAAATCATCCGGACCGGCCAGGCCGATGCGGTCCTGCTGGCGCGCGAACTTTTGCGCGATCCCTACTGGCCATTGCGGGCAGCGCGCGAACTGGATCAAGCTGTTCCGTGGCCGGTTCAATATCTTAGGGCCGCTCCGCGAGGCGCGCAGCCGCGGGAGCCGATCGATCTGAAGCACTTCGGATCGTGTTTCGAAGAACATCACGGCATTCCGGAGGAATAGAGGAAGCAAACGCCGAACGTCGAACGCCGAATGACAGGAGGCAAAATCGGCTCGATTCGACCAGACCTCTTACGCCAAAAGCCGGCGCATAGGTGAGTTTCTTCTGACTTCGGCGTTCGGCGTTTGCTTCGGTTTCTCTCTCCTTGACAGTTTAGGAGAGATTACGCTACCCTCCTAATCACCTTAGGAGACGATGAAAGACCAGGCCACCCTTCTGCCAGGCACGCTGGACCTATTGATTTTGAAAGCGGTATCGTTAGGGCCGCGCCATGGCTACGGAATCCTGTTACGCATCGGCCAGATTTCTGGTCAGGCCCTGCTGATCGAACAGGGCGCGCTTTACCCGGCCTTGTTCCGCCTGGTTCGTCAGGGTCTGCTCAAAGCGAGTTGGGGCACCTCCGAAAATAATCGGCGGGCCAAGTTTTATGAGCTCACCGCGAAGGGCCGCAAACGATTGCGGGAAGAAACGGAGGGATGGCGTCGCCTCGTTTCCGCAATTGGCTCGGCCCTGGCCGCTTCGCCACAGGAAACGTGAGGCGAAATGATCAAGCACCAATGTCGAATCCCGAAACCGTGACTACTGAATAACGGGGCAGAATAGTCCCGCATCGATATGGATCCCCTCGCCTACTTTCGCTCCATCGCCGCGAAATTTTTTCATCCAACTCGAATCGGCCATGAAGTGGAGAAAGAACTTTCTGCCCACATTCAACTTCGCGCCGATGACTTGGAGCGTTCCGGATTGGACCGGGCCGGGGCCGAGCGACAAGCGCGTATCGAATTCGGAAGCACCGAACAATTCAAAGCCGAATGTCGCGAAGCGCTGGGCGGTAATTTCATCGATACCATATTCCAGGACCTGCGGTTCAGCTTTCGAGCCTTGCGAAAGTCGCCGGCCTTTTTTGCCGTTGCCGTTTTAACCCTGGCGCTGGGGATCGGAGCAACGGTGGCGGCGTTTTCGATCGTTAACGCGGTTCTGCTGCGGCCGTACGGTTTTCGCGAACCGCATAAGCTGTTGTGGATCTACTC
>DATFCK010000169.1:0-2336 GCA_035253185.1 Chthoniobacterales bacterium
CCGATCCCGATATTGTAAGTGCCTTGCGTCACCCTTAGCAGACCATCGTTGGAGGTAGTCTGACCGCTGGCGGTTCCGGCAACGGTGAAGTTGGCATTACTGAGCCAGATGCCGCTGGTGGCGGGAATCGTGTAGGCAGGCGTCTTGAACAGCGGACTGCTAATGGGGAAGTTGCCGGAGATTTTCAGCAGGCCGCTGGTCAGAGTAAGAAAGCCCACCGGATCGTTAGTCGTGCCTCGTACGGTTAAACTGTTGCCCGGTGTCGGCGGATTCGGAAAGTTTAGCTCGACCGCGGCGCCTCCGGACTTGGTAAGTTCAATTTCGCGTACGTCAGTGTTGAAAACACCCGAGCCGGAAAAAGTGGAATTGTTGGCTCCGTTGAAAACGATTTTTGCAGCGGCATTATTGCCGGTGAAGTTGGGGTTGGTGCTGAAGTCGAGTTTGCCGGCGACGTTAATATTTTCGCCGACGGCCAGCGCGTGTCCGGTTTGGCTGCTGGCATTGCTCGTCTCGGTCGAAAATGTGCCGTCGCTTTTCACAGTCACGCTCTGCCCGACCACGAGGGTGCGGGCGGTGGAAGTCTCGAACTTGAGAGTGCCGCCCTGGTTTGTGTCGCTGCCGACGATCACGTTTAACGCGAACGCACTGGTGTTGATGGTCACGGTTCTGGCCGCGATGACCACGTTATCGTTCGCGGTAGGGACGACGCCGCCGGTCCAGGTGCTGGTGCTACTCCAGTTCCCGGTTTGCGCCGCCGTTATCGTAATTGGAGTAGTGGTTGCCTTGCTGCCAGCCAGCACATTACTCAGTCCTCCCTGGCTTACTGCATAAACTCGCCAGAAATAGGTAGTGGCCGGCGATAGACTGGACGCAACGTGGAAATTCGTGTTCGGGCCGGTCTGGGTAATAAAATTGAAAACGACATTATCGATGGAGCGATAGATCACGTATCCGACTTCGTTAGTCGCGTTATCAACCCAATTCAGCCGCATGCTGGTGGGTGTAACGGTAGTGAAGGTCAGGGTTGTGGGCGCGGCTGGAATGAGCGGGCTGAAACGGAAACTTCGCCCAGCCGCAATAGCATCAATTTGCGAGTCGTTAGGCGTGACGTAAGAGACAGCCGATGTCGCCGTGGTGACGCTGGCAAAGTTGGTGCCGGCTCCGGATTGAAGGCCGACGGTGTACCCGTTGCCGTCCGGGTTATTCACCATGCCCCCTCCGTAGACCAGCTCGACGCGCCCGGTCGTTTCCGAGAGCCAGAGCTGAAAGATGCCGGCCCCCGGCACGCCAAATCCCACCCTTGGAACTTGCATGTTCAACCATTCGATCACTAACTTTCGGTTAGGCGCGGTGCCGACCAGTTTGTAGTGGACCTGCCCGTTAGAGCCAACTTGGAGATCGTCGAAATAAGGACAGATTTTTGGCGCATTGTCGGTTGACGGGAAACCGCCTGAATTATCGAAGACACCGTCAATAACACTGGGGCCGAGCCGGCAAATACCGTTAGGGTTAACCGAGAATTGGGTGTAGCGGACACCGTCGAACCAGAAATCAAATCCGATGTCCTTTATTGACGAAGGATCGTCATCGACGTTCGGTCCAATAGCCTGCGTGCTGCCGGACATGTTTTCGAGCGCCACCCCAGCTTGGGCGGTAGCTGGATAAGTCGAAACGGTGATCGAGGCTCGCGCTTCCGGGCAAAGCAGAAATGCCGCAGCGCCCGTCGCCAAAGCGCAGGCAGTGCGGCCGAACAACTGGAGGTGAATCCGACGGCTCAGCATTAAGTTTGACCGGGGAGCCAGTCCCAGGAGACCTGAGCCGGCGACGCTCCAGCATGCTATGAAATAATTACGGCTAGCAAGGGAAATATCGGCTGATATAGGCTCAGTCTGACAGCTAAGCGGACTGTCACTGTGCCTGGGGCGATTGGGCGGCCTGCTTGATACGGCGCTTGTCGCGGTGCCGGCTGGTTCGCGCTCTGCTTATGACATTTGCCGATCTGCGGCTACTCTTGGCCAGAAGCAGATCGGGGGTCGGGAGTAAGATGATGCGCGAGAAAGGGGAATCAGAGTGGATCAAAGTTGATCTGCATATCCATACGGTCGACGACCCGAAGGATGTAATCGACTATTCCGCGCACGAGCTGCTCGAACGCGCTCGATCACTCGGTTTTGGCGCGCTGGCGATCACTCTTCACGATGCGGTTTTCGACCGCGCGGAGGTTTACGCCGATGCCGAGAAGTTAGGTATTCTGCTGATTCCAGCCGCTGAGATGCGGCTCGAAGGCGCGGATGTGATCATCTTGAACGTGAGTGCGGATGAGATGGCGCAGCTTC
>DATFCK010000170.1:0-2981 GCA_035253185.1 Chthoniobacterales bacterium
GTCTTATCGTCCGCACGAATCCGAGTGAACTTCTGTCGCCCGGCGTTCACTAACGCTCCAAAAACCGTTGTCATCCCGAGCGAAGTCGAGGGACCTCACATAAACCCGCATGACGTACTACGTATACATGCTGACCAATAAGGGCTGGACCGTGTGGAAAAAGAAGAACGCGATCTCGCACGACGCCTGAATCCGAAATGGAGGATCTAGTCGTGAGAATGTCCGGTGCGAGCATGCGAGATCCCTCCACTTCGGTCGGGATGACAAGCTCAAGGGGGATTGATGCGGAACAGGTCACGCAAGTAGGCGAGATCTTGATTCGACCATCGTGCTCGAGCGTTCCATTGCCGAGCTCGGAGGGTGGCGTAGCGCAAAAAAGCGGCATCAGCGCGCGGTGAACGGCGATCAAAAACGGGCCCAAATGTGCTGGTGGCGGGCACATCAATTTTTGAGACGAAGGATTACGCGGTGGCCATTAGGCAACTGCGCGAACGTAACTACGCAGGCGTCGTCTTATCGTCCGCACGAATCCGAGTGAACTTCTGTTGCCCGGCGTTCACTAACGCGTCCAAAACCGTTGTCATCCCGAGCGAAGTCGAGGGACCTCACATAAACCCGCATGACGTACGACGTATGCATGCTGACCCAATAAGGGCTGGACCGTGTGGAAAAAGAAGAACGCGATCTCGCACGCCGCCTGAATCCGAAATGGAGGATCTGTTCGTGAGAATGTCCGGCGCGAGCATGCGAGATCTCTCCACTTCGGTCGGGATGAAGCTCAAGGCGGAGCGCAGCACGGTGTGTGCATCCCCGTTACTAACGAAGCGACGAAAAGTTACTGAAACTGCGCCACCACCGGCTCAGCCAGTGCGGTGGTTTCGGCCATGACTTCGTCCGTCTGCGTGACCCGCACCACTTCTTCGATGGTGGTTTTATCCTGGGACACTCGGCGCCACCCGTCCTGTCGCAATGTTTCCATTCCCTCGGCGATGGCGCATTGCTTGAGCTCGCCGCCATCGCGCTTCTGCATGATCAGTTTCCGCAGCGGCTCAGTGATCACACAAATTTCGTAGATCGCCGCCCGCCCCTGGTAACCGGTATGCCGGCATTGATCGCAGCCGCGACCGCGACTGAACCGGGTGCCAAGTTCCCTAACTGGAAAGCCAATTTCGGCCAGATATTCGGGAGGATAATCGACCTTCTCGGAACAATCGGGACAAATGGTGCGGACCAATCGCTGGGCGATGAAGGACTTCACCACCGACGCCAGGAGGAACGGTTCCACGTCCATATCCAGCAAGCGGGTGATACCGCCGACCGCGTCATTGGTGTGGAGGGTACTGAATACGAGGTGACCGGTCATCGCCGCGCGGATCGCGATATCCGCCGTCTCCACGTCACGAATTTCGCCGACCATCACCACGTTAGGATCCTGCCGAAGAATGTGCCGCAGCCCCCGGGCAAATGTGAAATCAATTTCCGGTTTCACATCCATCTGTAAAACGCCGGGCAGTTTGTATTCGACCGGTTCTTCTATTGTAATGATCCGCCGTTGCACCGAATTAATCGTGCTCAGGAAGCAATAAAGCGACGTGGACTTTCCGCACCCGGTCGGTCCGGTCAGAAGAATAATACCGTTAGGCTGAGCCAATAGATGACGGATTGATTGTTCCTGCCTCTCGCTCAAGTCGAGCCGGTCGAAGCCGAATTGCTGGCCGCCTCGGGCCAGCAAACGCAAACTAATGGATTCACCGTTCACGGTGGGAATCGTCGAGACCCGGACATCCAGCTCCGAATTATTTGCCTGCAGGTTCATGCGGCCGTCTTGCGGCAATCGGCGCTCGGCGATGTCCATGTGCGCCATGACTTTCAAACGCGAGATGATGGCCGAATGCAGGACCCGCAGCTGCGGTGGCACTGCGACCTCATGCAGAATGCCGTCGATCCGGTAACGAATCCGAATGTCGTTTTCCAGTGGCTCGACGTGAATATCCGTGGCCCGCTCAATGATCGCTTCGCGGATGATCTGGTTAACGAATTTTACCACCGATGCCTCCGGATCGTCCGCGTTAATGTCGGTGGCGGTTTCGCCGTCCTGCAAAAGCTCAAACGACCGGTTAGTCTTGAGAATCTCGTCAAATGTTTCAGCGCCGACCCCGTAGAGCGCCTTGATTGCTCGCAAAAGGTGAGCCCGGGGAACCAGCACCCACTCGGCCGGTTTCTTCAGCAGTTGCGTCGCCAACTGACGGCCTACCGAATTGAACAAATCGTAGGTGGCCAGGACTACTGCATTCTCTTTCGATTCGATCGGCAGAATGTGATGCTGAAACACAAACCGGCTCGGCAGAATCGACAGCGTGTCACGCTCGATTTTCTTGGCATCGAGCGAAACAACCGGAACCTTGAAGAAATTGCCGATCGCAGTCAGAAACCGGTTTTCATCGACCTTGCCGGAATCGAGAACCTGCGCGACCCAGGAGCCGCCATTGAGATTTTGAGCGAGCTCCGCTGCTTCCTCGAAAGTCGGGACTCCGCCAGCGATCAGGAGATCGACGACGGATTTACTAACGGGCGGGTTCATGGCGGATCAAAAGCGGTGATACTTTGTCAGTCACATCAGTAAAAAAGTTCAAACAAGGCGCCTTCATTGCGGTGACGCCTGGTATAGCTAATTCAGCACCAAAAACGCTCAGGGCAAATGCAATGCCCTGCGCACCGATATGGTGATCGTGCCGGTTACCCGCATTGAGTAGTTCTTTTGCAGGTGCGCAATGGATTCCGACACCTCGTCGGTAAAAATGCCGTCGATGGGACCACAATAATAACCCAATCGCTTCAGTGCTACCTGAAGCGCGCCGACGTAGGCCGGTTTACGCTCCAGATCGCGCGCTCCCTCTAAATAATATAGAGGCCGCCAAAAGTAACGTGGCGCGGTGTCGGGGGGGTAAACTGTCCTGCTTTGGTGTAGCAGCCCATACTCA
>DATFCK010000171.1:0-4149 GCA_035253185.1 Chthoniobacterales bacterium
AAAGAATTCTACTTCCAGGATGTGCAACCGTTTACTGTAGCCGGCGGCAGACAGGGCGGTAGAGGCGAGGGATTCGCGATGAATGCGGGAGACGATGTTGACGGGTTCGGCGGGGATGGCGGTCGAAAACGCGCAGATCACACCGAGGAACAGGAGGCATGTTCGTTTGACCATGTACCGATCTTAGGCAGGCACGCACAGCCCGTCGAGCACAAAGTTTCACGAAAAAATGTCCTCGCTGAACAGATTGGGCGATCGGCCGGTATCAGCCTGCGGTTAGCACGAAATACGAAACGAAACTTTGTCGTATATACGACAAAGTTTCGTTCTGGCCTAGCTACTCCAAACTGCTTAAAACCGGAATCGGTGCGCCCGAAAACCGAACGTCTTTTGTATTATCTCCTTTGGTCGGCCGAAGGCTTAATGCAGCCAACATTCAGGAATGTGACCGATTCCTTTGAAGCCTGGTGTTATCGCAACGGTTTTTCGCGCCAGATTGCTGAGCTGGAACGACAAGAACTCCTCGAAAGCAAACAGGGGCCGCTTTGCCGAGTTTGTCGACTAACCGAACGTGGCCGCACGCATGCACTCGGCGGCCGCGACCCACGAACTGAGTGGTCGCGTAGTTGGGATGGAAGGTGGCGCATGATCCTTTTCGATGTACCTGTCGCGCACAACCATCAGCGCGATCGGCTACGTCGTTATCTTCGGGATCGAGCGTTTGGCTGTCTGCAAAGAAGTGTTTGGATTACGCCGCATCCGGTCAGTCAGGAAACCGAGAGTTTGCGGTCCCTTCGAGCTAACGTGAAGTCGCTTGTATTCTTGGAAGGAAAACAATGCAGCGGCGAAAGCGACTCCGACATTGTTACCACGGCTTGGGACTTGGCCGCAATCAATCAGAGGTACGAGCAGCATCTCGAAATCTTGAAGGAGAAGCCCATCAGCTGCATTAAAACCCTCTCAGATGCGGCGAAACTCGCGAGATGGGCCGAAGCAGAACGGACTCGTTGGAATGATGCGGTTCGACGGGATCCGTTGCTTCCTCGAGAACTTCTTCCGTCCGATTATTTGGGACAACGTGCGCTGCGAAAGAGAATTGTAGTGCTGCGTCGTGCTCGTGACACCTTAGATACATTCAAAATATGAACGAAACTTTGTCGTATATACGACAAAGTTTCGCAGGGCGGGTCGCGGATGCCTGAGGATGCAGGCCGCCGACGCCGGCATCGGCCCTTTTCCGCACGTTCACTTTCGGAGAGGCGTGGAAACGTCAGTGCCTTCCGGCGGTTTGAATTGAAATGTGGATTCCGGAATCGCGGCGCGGCTGTGGTTGGAATAAACGGTTACAATTCGGTCGCCGTTGGGCTGCGTCATTTCGGTTCGCGACACGAACAAGTCGTGATCGAGCCAAAGATCGAATGTCTTGAAGCTTCGCCTCATCTGAGAACTGCGCGGCACCAGCTGCAGCCGGTAACCGTTATCGGTTTGTTCGCCCGTGATGCTGAAAGTATTCTCGACATTCTCCAGGTTCAGCGCGGTATTGATGGCGGCGATCGCGGCATCGAGCGGCGAACGTTTGCCTAACTGATAGTGCTCGGCCGATTTGAAGTTTGGATAGTAAATCCACAGTTCCTTGCCGTCGCATACGGTGATACTCGGTGAACTGCCGCGGACTTCGCGCCGAAATTTGGCCGGTGGCTCAAACCACACCTTCCCGGTGCCTACGATAGGTCGAGTCATGAGATGAATTGTTTTTTCCTCACGGAAATCGGCCTGCACATGGGGCGCCGCGGCGCGTCGTTCCCGTACCTTTGCCAGTAGCGCCTGAATATCGGTCGCCGACAGAGGTTGCGCGGGAATCGCCAGCAGCTGAGTCGACAACAGCGTCGCCCCGATCAAACAAATTTTATTCATCGCTAATCATGTGGTGTGATCTTTCTCCAAATCTTCGCGCCACGCCCTGGGTTCAGCTGCTGCCGCTGCCGGGAGGGTGAAGAAAATCGTCGCTACCAGGGTCCAGAAAATTCCAATTGCGCAGGCAATGCCCAGCCCGCTGAGCGAAGGATTGCGCGCGACTGCCAGCGAACCGAAACCGCACACGGCAGTAAGCCCGGCCAGCAAGACCGGTTTAACGACACCCGCTACGTCGTGTTCCAGTTGTTTTGCTTTTTGCCAGACCAACAGCACGTATATCCCGTAATCGACGCCGATCGCAAGGACGAGCCGGAAGGCCAGAACGTTCAGTAAGTTCAGCGGCAGATTGAACAGCTTCATCGTGGCCAGCATGCCGCCGATGCCGCATAGGAGTGTGAATTCCTGGATCAACCACAGCCGCCAACTCCGGTACAAAAATGCGAGCAGGACCGCGTCGAATAAGGCCATAAGGGCGCTGATGATCAGCAGCTGATGCTTGGCCCACGGAAGCAGATTGGCCAGGGTGAAGCTCCAACCTGTGAAAATGAGCGGAACGCCGGGCACCATCAGTTGTTGGTTGAGGTTTTCATACTGAGCGTGCGTTCTGATCGGCTCGTTCGTCGTGACGAAGCCGCAGGTCAGCAGGGGATCGGTCGCGAAATAACGCTCGATCAAAAACCACCAGCCGGAATTTTGCGGTAACCGTTCACGCCAGTCTGAAATCTGACCGCCCGAAACCGCCGCTGCCTTGAGTTCATCGAGCAAACGAAATGCGCCGTCGAACGACGAGCGAGCGAATCCTTCGGCATCGAGCGTTTGCTCGAGCGCCTGGCGGGCGCCATCCAGATCGACGGTTGTTAGTCGTTCGGAATTCCGCCGAATGACGGCCGGCGACAAAGCCAACGCCGCCGGAGTGGAAAAGCCTTTGATTTCTCCGGAGCGCTGCAATTCACCCCAATGGGCCGCGATTTTTTTCCAGGAATCGTGGAGTTGCTGTGCATCCGTCCCGCGCAGAATGGCCAGCACCGGTTCCCAACGGGTGGGCATTTTGTTCATTATCGCATCGAGCGCGTTGCCGGCGCGACTGTTCTTGGGTTGGAGCGATTTCGCGTCGGAGTCGAATGGCAATTTTGGGTAAGGCGAAAAACCGAAAATGGTCAGCGCGACTAACGAGATGGTGGAAACCATCAGGATAGTCTTGGGCTGTTGCACGCTCCACCGCACATAGCGCTTGACCCCCGAGAAAATCCAATCATGGCGAAGGGTAGTCTGTGTTTCGCGAACGAACAAAAAAAGGATGGTGCACATGAACAACGCGGCGAAAAGAATTCCGATGGCAATGAGAACCCCCAATTCGATAAATCCAATCGATCCGCTCAAAACCAGAGCCAGAAATCCGACCGCGGTAGTCAGCGCTCCAAAAAATACGGCGCGGCCAAGCTTGGAAATCGCAGTCGCCACTGCCTGTTGATGCGATTCGCCGTCGGCACGCGCCTGTTGATATCTCCCAAACGTTAATATGGCGAAATCGACTCCCAGCCCGACCAGAATGGCGCAGAAGCCGACTGTCACCATGTTCAGCCGCTGGAAAATTAACAGGCCGCTGGCCAGGGCGACCAGACATGAAAGAGACAGGCAAAATCCCATGCCTAACAGCGGCAGCCACCGCCTGAACCCGACAAAGAAGATGGCGCTCACCAAAAGAATCGAACCGAGCACCGTGGCAATAATGTCGTAACGCATGCTTAACGACACTTCCGCGACAAAAGCCGAGCGACCGGTGACCAGGACCTCAAGCGGCGCGGTGCCGGTCCATCCCGCGGCGGCATCTGCCCGGAAAGTATTCACTTCTCGCATCAGGCGCTGACATTCAAACGCGTTGATTGATTTTTGGTTCGTGACTACCAGGAAAAGCCGCATCGTTCGGTCCGGCGACGTCAACGGCTGTTCCTGCTGAATCGCGCTGGCCTCGGCGAACGGTCGCAATGCCGGGGCGATCACGCCTAACGGATCTAGTTCCAGCTCAAACTGCGGTCGCGGTGAGCCTGCTTCCATCTGTCCGCGCAGACGATGCAACCGTTCACGCATCCGCTCCGGCTGCAGAATGGAGATGGTTCTTTCGAAGTCGGCCGGCTCGAGGTTCAGCAGTAACGGCACTGCCAGATTTTGTAGATCGCGAATTCCGTCAGGTGTTTCCATCGGCGAACCGCTGAGCACCCGCATCGACCAGGGCTG
>DATFCK010000172.1:0-4143 GCA_035253185.1 Chthoniobacterales bacterium
TTCTGCTGAGGATATCCGAGGAACGGGTTGAAGGAGTTGCTCACCGCGACATTGGGGGACCAGTTAACGCCACCGTCGAGGCTGTAAGAGTAGAAGAGCTGCGAATCGGTATTGTTCGCGGCGTTTCTGGTATCGAGCCAAACCGAATCGAGACGCCCATTCGGCGCGACCGAAAACGTGCCCATCCAGTGCCATTTGCTGTGGTTGATCGGATCGTCGTTAAGCCTTTTCGGGGCGCTGAAGGTTGCCCCGCCATCCGTGCTGCGCACAAACATCACGTCGGCGCCACTGGTCGCGCCGGTGGGCCGCAGACTCGCCAGCATATAGATATTGTTGTTCGTGGCGGTGCCCGACCGATCGACGGCCAGGAAAAGCTGCCCCATGAGTCCTTCGGGATTAATGATTTGGTTGAAACCAAAGAGTCCACCCATATTGACGGAGGTGCTTTGGTCGAAGGTGGGTGTGACCGCTCCGTTTTTTGCGTTGCTAGAGCGAATGCACCAGACCTGGTCGATGGCGGTTTGGACCCCGCCGATAAAGAGGTTACCGGTCGAGTCCACATCCAGCGTCCCCCATTGGGGCTGGTGGGGGATGTTGATCGGGTTCATCCAGGTGACTCCCCCGTCAATGGAACGGCTGAATTGCCTGCCTTGGAAATTATTGCCGGCCGTGCTCCAGGACTGGTAGTGAAATCCGTGACCGGTGCTGGTGGTGTTATCTATCATGTACCACTGCTTGTCGCCGCCGGTTGCGTTTCCAGGGCTGTTCAGGTTGGTATAGGTCTGACCGCCGTCGAGCGAGCGCCAGACATCGTCGAAGAAGGACTGCAGAAGGCTGTTGTAATAAAAACGGCCGGTGTCGTCGGCGAATAAGACCGGATCGCTGCGGAAGACGTTGTTTTGGAGAACGCCGGGGAACGTCCAGGTCGCGCCGCCATCGTTCGTCCAGCCGAAGCCGGCCTGACGGAAATTCGAAGTAACACTGTTAAACTGCCGCCAGCCGACAGTCATTCGGTTGGGGTCGTTCGGATCCACGCTGATGGACGGCTCGTTCGCCGCGTCGCCGGTAATATTCATCCCGACGTTGTTCACGTTCACCTGGCGGCTGGTGAACTGGTCGTGAACCGAAATCATTCCAGGCGAAACGCCAATTCCCCAAAGCGGCGAGGGGGCGGGCGGCATATCGTATTTTTCGTGTGGCTCGGTCGGAAGGGGCCGGCGCGGGTCGTGTTCTTCTTCGGCGATGGCGCGGATGGGCAGCAAACTCAGAGACGTGATGGCCGCCAGGGCCGATCCCATGACCAGGAAGAAAACTTTTTTCATACGGTGGAATGAATATTTCTGAAGTGCGACCGAGCGGAGGAGCACGGAGCTATATGGGCAAACGTCCTGGCCCTCCGTGGTTTTTCAGCACCGTCGAGGAAGCGTCGGATCGCGTCGCTGAGCTGATTCTTAATTTGAACGCGGAACTTTGTCGAATCTTATCTCGGTGACGGTTTTGCAATGTTCGCGCGGGCCGGCCGCGAGGCCGGGAAGGTAATGGTTCGACTACGGAGGTCGATTCGCTGAGCGCCGAGGCCTAGTGCAAGTTATAGATTTCGACCGAACCGATACCACTGCCGGCATTTCTTCCGCTAAGAATAGCGGTGTAAGCCCCGGGTGGAAGAGATTCAAATATCCCTGATTCGTTTGGGTGCTGAAGCGCCAGACCATTGGCCGCGAGTTCCGCCGCGGAGGCGGCATTTTCCTGCCAGTTATCGTTCGAAGCCAGAATTGTCCCATTGCCGTCGTGCAATTCCAGAACCGGGTCGGCCAGAACATTTCCCACGCCAAATTGGCTGAGTGACGGCCCAATGCCTCGAACGGCCACGCGGATGTTCCCGGGATTCCGTCCCAGAATGAAGCCCCCGATCATGACACCGTTTTCAGTCTGGACGAATCCGCGCGTGCTAATGTTCGCCAATTCTGAATCCGCCGCTTGATTACTGTCATAGATTTCCATCAATCCGATTCCGCCGGTTTGTCCCGGCCCGGTTACGACAGCGGTGTAAGCTGCCGGTGCGAGCAGGGCGACGATGACCGATTCCCGTTCGTCCATTGGTTGGTAGGGGGTCCCTTCAATGAGAGCGCGGGTCAGGGGATCGTCTCGCCAGTTGTCGTCCTGCGCCATGAGCGAGCCAGTGGGTCCGTGAAGCTTTAGAACAGGGTCAAGCAGGACTTCGTTAGATGGGACGCCGGCTCCGGCGAGCGATGGACCCAGTCCGCGCAACACCACCGGCTTGTGGGCATTCCCGTTAATAATGAATCCTCCGATAGTGACGCCATCGCCTGTGCCGACTCGCGCGCGGGTCGATATGTTCACGGCCTGGGCGGGAGGCAGGGGACCCTGAGCATCATCGTCGGTGATAGTAACGATCGCCGTCGCCGGTGTGACCGGGCTTCCGCCGAGCGTCAGGGTAAAATAAACTTCGAATGTTTCATCGGGCTCCCGGTAAACATCATTCGCGATCGGGATCTGGATATCGACACTCGTCTCCTCGGGTTGGAATGTGACACTCGCCGTGAGGTCGTCTCCGGTGAAGGTGTAGTCGGAAGGGGCGGTGGCTGTGCCGTCACGGGTCTTATAGTAGACCGTAGCCGGCACTTCGGTTGCACCGGTTTTCGTGATGGTGAGAGTGGCACTGCCCGCGGCTTCGCTTGCGCTGGAACTCGCCGAACCGAACCGCACTTCCGGCGCCGGATCATTATCCTGGATGCTTACCTGGGCGGACCACGGATCGCGCACGGCCGCTCCGCCGGTCGGGTCGCTCAAAATCACATTAAAGGTTTCGCTGCCTTCATAAATGGCGTTCTCAACGATAGGAACGCTGAATTGTTTTGTGGTTTCGTTCGGTGCAAAGGTGAGCTGGCCGGTGGTGGCAATGTAGTCGCCCGGAGCAGTGGCGGAAAACCCATCGCTCGTTGAGTACCGCACGGTGATCGTGCTTGCCGCCGTCCCACTCTTAAGAACGGTAAGGGTGACTGTTCCTGCGCCCTCGTTTACGGTGTAAACACTATTGGTAAATTCCAGCGTCTGGGCGTGGGCGACAGACGCAAACGCCAGGAGCATGGCGAGTATGCCTGACTTTTTCACGGAGGATGTTGTCGCCTTGCTGCCCGCAACGATGCGCCAGACATTTTCGGTTCGTTCGACGATTCGCCCCATGAGCGAATCTACGGATTATGATAAGCGCGGACGCCTGTCGATCCTTATTTCCTTCCGGCTCATGTCCCATCGCTTTGCTTGCACAAGCCCCATGCGATTGTTTAGTGCTGTCTCACTCGGCTCCTAAATCCACGCCACCGCTTCATCGCTTCATCGCTTATGAAAAATATCGCTCTCTTGTTCTCTTCTTCTCGGACTCTGCGCGCCGGCTGCGCCGCCACGTTGCTCTTCGCGGTCGAATGCACCATCGTCCCGCTTTGCCGAGCGGCGACGCCGGCAGCGCCTGCGCAAAAAAACGCTTCCAAAAAAGTGAATACAAAAACGAACGGCAACCCGCTTTTGACCGAAAGCGCGCTGCCCTACCAGCTTCCGCCCTTCGATAAGATCAAGGACGAGCATTTCCAGCCGGCGCTGGAGCAGGGGATTGCGGACGAAGAAAAGGAGGCCGACGCGATCGCCAAACAAACGGAGAAGCCGACCTTCGAAAACACGATTGTGGCGCTGGAGAAATCAGGACAACTCCTCGCCCGGGCCCGCCGGATCTTTTCCGCGTTCACCGCGGCCAACACCAATCCCACTCTCCAGAAACTGGAAAAGGAGATGGCCCCAAAGTTTGCCGCCCACAATGATGCGATCCGTTTGAATGGGCCGCTCTTCGCGCGGATCGAGGCACTCTACAACGATCGCGAGCAAAGCGGCCTCGATGCCGAGTCCAAATGGCTCCTGGAGCGTTACTATAAAGATTTCGTCCGCGCTGGCGCGAAGCTTTCCGAGGCGGACAAGACAAAGCTGAAGGCACTGAATGCCGAGCTCGCCGCCTTGCAAACGACCTTCGAGCAAAATGTGCTGAAGGAAAAAAATGCCTCCTCCATTGTCGTGGATAACAAGGCGGATTTGGCGGGCCTCTCGGAAAACGAGATTGCCGCCGCCGCTACCGCA
>DATFCK010000173.1:0-9952 GCA_035253185.1 Chthoniobacterales bacterium
CCGCCACGCGGTCTCGCCTTGCTCCCAGCCAAAAGCGCGCGCAGCGCGCTTCACCCCGGCTTTATGCCGTCCGCAGATCGTTTTGAGCCGTAGCTCCGCCGGCAGGTCAAAGAAACATGGGGCCTGGCGCCACGCGTTTGAATGGGCCTTGCCCATGAACTTGTAGCCGATCAGGCCGATGCTAAGGACACGTTTCCGAGCCATCGCTCCGAAGGTTAACGATCAAAATCAGTCAGGAAAGCAAGAAAGCGGGAAGGGCTGTGTGTCCGAATTCCGGGGAGCGCACGCTTGCAGCGTGCCGGTGATGGCATCCTGCCATCGCGACCTTTTTCCACCGCCCCGCCCTACCCACAAAGTAAGATCGTTTCGGCAGAATGCCGAAACCAGCACGCCAGAGACGTGCGCTCCCCAGACATGAACCTTCAGGCCCCGAACACCTTTAAGAATGCCACTTCAATGGCGAGCGCTTCCTGGATGTTATAACCAAGATGATTGCGCATTTCCTCCAGCCGTCGGATTCGCTTCAAAATTTCCGGCGTTTTAAAACGGTCCGCGAGTTCGGCCGTTTCCTTTTTCGCGTTTGAAAAATCGCGCGCGCTCACTCCCGTCTTGGCTCGAAGCACATCGGTCCACCAAAGAAAAAGGACTTCCAAAAGCCGGGCGCGACGGTGGATATACTGGCTCTCGGTGAGGGCCTTGTAGTAATCTTCCCGGTCATCAAGCCACGACCCGTCGGTCGAATTTTTGTAACGCGCTTCCTCCTGTTTTTGGTTCTCCTCATTCTTCTGTTTGATCTCGTCGCGAATGCTCCCTAACAATCGCTGTATCCCCTGAGCCAGTCCGTAGGCCGTTTCGACATTCCACGATCTGCGTTGGGCCAACTCGCGCAACAAATCCACCAGCGCCCTTTGTTCTTCTGGTTGCGCGGCTTCGTCAGCGGCCAGTGGAATGGAAATGCAACGGGACAAAATCGTGTCAGGCAGAACTTCCGGTAATGCGCTCAACAACAAAAGCAGCGAATTTGAGGGTGGCTCTTCCAGCGTCTTTAGAAACGCGTTTGCCGCCTGCGGTTGCAATCGATCGGCCTCCGCGATGATCGCTACCTTGCGACCATCACCAGCGGCGCGCATCTGGAGGGAATGCTCCAGCTCCCGAATCTGTTCGATTACAATCCGACGGGATTTTGATTCGGGTTCGGCAATGTAAACTTCGCGCGCGCGAGCGGAGAAAACGTCGGCGGCTGCCGTTGCATTCACCAGCGCCGTAACCTGGGCCGCCAGTTGTCGTTTTCCACTTCCCGGCGGGCCGGAAATCAGGTAGGCGTGGCCGAGGCGCTGTTGATCATGAGCGCGTTGAAGATATTCAAACGCGGCTTGGGGCGAGAGAGCCATTACGATCGCGAATTTCGGATTGTCGATTGCGGATTGGGCTTGGTCGAACTGCCGGCTTTTGTGCCGGATCTGGATAGATCCGGGAATCGAGCGGTGATGGTTTGCCAGATGTTCTTTTCAATTTCATCGGCCGGCTTGGTGCCGTCGATCAAAACAACCCGGTTCTTTTCGCGCGTCGCCAGATTTCGATAGGCTTGGCGGACTTGCTCGTAAAACTCGTCCGGTTCCTGTTCCATTCGATCAGGCCGGCGTGGTTTTTGAAGGCGCGCCTGGGCGGTATTGGCATCGACATCCAGAACGATGGTTAGATCGGGAACGCAATCGCCGACCGCAAACTCGTTCAGCTGCTCCACCGTCGGAGTAGCGAGCTTGCGGGCAATGCCCTGGTAAACTGATGTCGAATCGAAAAAACGGTCCGAGATGACGCAAATTTGTTTTTCAAGCGCCGGCTTTATTACTTCACGCACCAACTGGCTGCGGCTGGCCTCGAACAATAACAGTTCAGTTTCGGGGAACATTCCCTTACCGTGCGGCGCGAACTGAAGGAGTTCGCGAATCGTTTCACCAATAGCGGTGCCGCCCGGCTCCCGGGTGAGCAGAAACGGCGTGCCTAACGACTCCAGCCTGGCGGCCAAACGCTGCACCTGGGTTGATTTCCCGCAGCCCTCGCTTCCCTCAAACGTAATGAATGGTGCCCGGGACATGTTCACAGAGTGTGAAATAGGCTTACTTCAATGTCGAACGAGGAAATTTTGGGGCATCGGCGGCTCGCCGATCAACTCTACCCAGCATCGGCCAGCGGCCGATACCATTTACCTGCTGCTCATGTCGACGATTTTGCGGAACTCGGCTTCAGTTAACGGCATTACTGACAATCGGCCCTGGCGAACGAGCGCAATGTTTTGCAGCGACCTCGTCGCCTTGATCTCAGCCAGTGACACCGGCGTTTTTAAGGCGCGCCACGGCACCAGATCAACGGCGCTCCAGTCGCCTTCTTTCGCAGTTCGATCCGGATAGGCAGTTCGCGCCACCTTCGCGATACCCACAACCGATTTTTCGTCGACGCTGTGGTAGAAAAACACCTCGTCGCCTTTGGCCATTTTCCGTAAATTGTTTCGCGCAGTATAATTGCGCACGCCTGTCCAACTCGTTCCGCCCTCGCGGACAAAATCAGCCCAGGAAAAGTCGGTTGGCTCCTGTTTTACCAGCCAGTATCGCTTCATCGGGCTCAGTGTAGAGGCAGCTCGGACTACCCGCAAAGTGCCGGCTTAGCGGGTGGTCCTTTCAGTCGCAACCCATTGAATTTGAACCGTCCGCCCGCCTTTTTCACACCGTGCTTTCGTCTTTGAAGCCCGCGGTAGGAGGATTACCTTCGAAGTTACTGATATGACATCGGTTGCGGCGACGCCCTTCCTCCCTGTAGCCGCCAGTGCTACGGCGACGACGCAATCGCTGATCGTCTCGCTGCATGATGTCGCCCCCGGTACGTCGGACGTTTGCAAAAACATCCTGGCGGAGTTCCAGCGGCACGGCATCAAGGCCAGCTCGCTGTTGGTGGTGCCGAATTATCATCACCGCGGATCGAGCTTCGAAAACCGCTCGTTTGTTTCCTGGCTACAGGAATTGGAGGCCGCTGGACACGAAATTGTGATCCACGGTTATTTTCATCAACGACCTCGACGGCCGGGCGAATCGTTAGGCAATCGCTTCCTTACCCAGGTTTATACTCAGGACGAGGGCGAGTTTTTCGATATCGAATACAAAGAAGCCCGCCGGCGGATCACGACCGCGCGTGAGGAATTCGAGGAGGCGGGTTTGAAGCCGCATGGCTTCGTGGCTCCGGCGTGGCTGCTGGGAGCGGAGGCCGAACGCGCGGTCCGCGACGCGGGCATTGAATACACCACCCGTCTCGCTTCAGTGCATGATCTGCGCAGTGGCGACGCCTTTAACGCGCGATCTCTAGTTTATAGTGTGCGCAACGGCTGGCGGCGAGCGGCCAGCCTTTGCTGGAACGCCGCACTGGCCCAGATTTTTCGCAACAACGCTCTGATGCGCGTGAGTGTCCATCCGGTCGATTACGAGCACGCCGCAATCTGGCAGCAGATCATTGGCTTTCTCAGAGAAATGGCATCGGAACGCACCCCAACCACTTACCGGGACTGGATGGTTGAGTGGCGAATCAAGCGAGGACTGCGACGATGAGTAAGTGCGATCTGCATGTCCACTCGCGTCGCAGTGCGCGGTCGGAAGAATGGTTGTTTCGGCGGTTCGATTTTCCGGATAGTTGCTCGGAGCCGGGGCTGTTACACGCGCAATTGCTGGATCGGGGGATGGACTTTGTCACGATCACCGATCACGACACAATCGAAGGCTGTCTCGAAATTGCGGACCTTCCCCAAACATTCCTAAGCGAACAGGTTACTACCTATTTTCCGCAGGACCCGTGCAAGATTCACATTCTGGTTTGGGGTCTGAACGAAGAGCAGCACCGCGATATCGTAGGCGTTCGCGACAACATTTTCGATCTACAGGCTTACCTCGCGAAAAACGGTCTGGCGCACGCCGTTGCTCATCCTCTTTACAGTATCAACGGCCTGCTTCAATCGTCGCATCTTGAACGGCTAATTCTCCTGTTCAAACATTTCGAGGGCATCAATGGTTTGCGCGATGCGCTCCTCAGTGACCTTGCCCAGACTTTGCTGGCGTCGCTAACGCCCGCCAGGGTCGATGAATTCGCCAACCGCCATAATCTGGCGCCGACGCATGACGAGCCATGGCGCAAATTCCTGATCGGTGGTTCCGACGATCATGGCGGCAAGTTCCTAGCCTCTGCTTACACCGAGACGCCTTTCGACGATTCGCTCGATCGCTTCCTTCATCACGTCCGGGTCGGCAATTGCACGCCGAAAGGCGAAGGCGGCACTCCCCTGATCCTGTCGCACGGTTTCTACAACACGGTCTCGTGTTTCATCCTCGACCGGTTTAACGAGAGGCTTGGGCCAAGTGCGGCGCTGCTCGAGAAAATGTTCTCGCGGTTCATGGAGGGTCGCGACCCGACTGAGTTCACGCTGGCCGAGAAAGCGACCTTTATCACTCAGGGTGTCCTGTCCGGAAAAATCTTTGAGCTGGCAAAACCGGCTAACGTGTCGTTATGGAACCAACTCTCCAAGTATTTCGCGCAGCCGGAAGTTAAAGAAAAACTGAACAACGAAATTGCCGGCATTAACGAACCGGAACGCCGGACGTTTTTAATGGCCAACCTCGTGGCCGAACAGCTCGCATTCCGGCTGTTCCAAAAGTTCGTGCAACAAATTAGCACCGGTAACCTGGTGGAAAGCATGCAGGCGTTAAGCGCGATCGCGCCGATCCTGGTGATCCTGACACCGTACATCTACGGCTTCCACAGTCAGGCTCCATCGCGCAACTGGCTTCGACAGATCTTCCAGGAAATGACCGGCCGTATTCCGCCCACGTTGCAAAACAGGAAACGCGCCTGGTTCACCGATACGCTCGAGGATGTCAACGGCGTTGCCACCACGATTCGCAAAATGGCGGCGGCTGGTGCGGCCGCCGGTAAAGAACTGATCGTGGTTACGTCGCGCAGCGAAATCAGTATCGACGACATTCCGATCAAGAATTTCCGGCCAATCGGCGAATTCGAACTGCCGGAATATGAACTTCAAAAACTAAGCTTCCCGCCCGTGCTCCAAATGCTGGATTACATTCAACGGGAGCAGTTCAGTGAAATCATCATCAGCACTCCCGGCCCCATCGGCCTAACCGCGCTGCTTGCGGCCAAGATGCTGAATCTGAAAACAAGCGGTATTTATCACACTGACTTTCCGCAATACGTCCGTATCCTCACCGAGGACAGTTTTCTTGAAAGTATCGCGTGGCGTTTCATGCACTGGTTCTATGGCCAGCTCGACACCGTGTTCGTCAATTCCGAGGAGTACCGCCAGAGCTGGATTAATCGCGGCCTGCCTGCCGAAAAAATAAAGATTTTGCCGCGCGGCCTCGATCTTGAACTATTTCATCCGACCCGTCGCGATCCGGCTTTCTGGAATAGGTTTGGTTCAAGAAACGGAAAAGTCCGGCTGCTTTACGTTGGCCGGATTTCCAAGGAAAAGAACCTCGATGTCCTGGCCAGTGCCTATCGCCGGTTGCGGGACGAAGGGTTACCGGTTGAATTATTGATGGTAGGTCACGGACCTTATTCGGATGCACTGGCCGACGCATTGCCAGACGCAATTTTCACCGGGTATCTGCGTGGAAAAGATCTGGCCGCCGCCTACGCTTCGGCCGACGTTTTTGCATTTCCCAGCACCACCGACACGTTTGGCAATGTCATCATCGAAGCCCAGGCTTCCGGTGTTCCGGTGGTGGTGTCCGATGCCGGTGGACCCAAAGAACTGGTGACTGAACAAAACGGTATCGTCACCAAATCGCACGACGTCGACGACTTTACTCGCGCCATTCGCCAACTGGTGGTTAACTCCGAGCTGCGGCACGAGATGGGATTGCACGCGCGCGAAAGTGTCGTTAACCGGACCTGGCCTGAAGCGTTTCAACGCTTTTGGTCACTAACCGAAACGTGAAATGATTTCACCAGCGCCCGACCCCGGCTCGCAGGACATATATTCGTTAGGCCAGCAAGTCGTTCGGTATTCGCTTTCGATGCTTCCCCATTGAGGGTTGAAGCGGTTTTTCAACCCCCCCTTTACCATGGCGATTGCGGTCAATCGCCGCTACCGAAATTCGGCGTTAGGCGTTCGGCGTTTGCTTCCGAGAGTGTTTCGTTGAGGGTTTAACGTTAACGTTGAACGTGAACGTTGGAGCCGTTCTTACTCCCTCCTTCACCATGGCGATTGGGGTCAATCGCCGCTACCGAAACTTCAGCGATTCGGCGTTCGGCGTTCGGCGTTTGCTTCCGAGAGTGTTCCATTGAGGGTTTGGACGCTGAGCGTTTGAATTCAGTTCAAACGGCCGGCCCGGTCCCGAAGTATCTATCTCCCGCGTCCCCCAACCCCGGAACAATGTAACCGAAGTCGTTAAGCTCCGGATCGATTGCCGCAGTGAATATTTCCACATCGGGATGGGCGGATTGGAGTTGTTTGATCCCGGCCGGACAACTGACGATGCACACAAATTGAATGGCCTCCGCGCCTGCTTTCTTCAACGTTGATACCGCAGCGACCGCGCTGTTCCCGGTCGCGAGCATCGGGTCGATCAATACTACTTGCGCGGCCGGCAGGTTAGGCGGCAACCGGCAGAAATAGGTGACCGGGCGAAGCATTTCTTCATCGCGATATATTCCAATGTGACCCACGATGGCATCCGGTACTAGATGCATCATTCCATCCACCATCCCGAGACCGGCGCGCAAAATTGGGACCAGCACCAGCGCGCGCGCTGGAATTTCAGCCGTGCATTTTTTGAGCGGCGTTTCGATCTCGATCGTTTTCGTCCGCCACTTCTTCGATGCTTCCATCAGCAGCAGCATGGATAACTCCTGCATCGCCGCGCGAAAAAGCAGCCGCGGAGTTGTCTTTGCCCTCAACAATCCAAGCTTGGCCGCCGCCAACGGATGTTCGACTACAACCGCGGACGGCCTTTTTCGCGATAGGCGGTCAACAGAAGGCATTCAGGCGCAACCGGGCTCGGCGCAGGTCATCAATAACCTGCGCGGGTGCGTCAGAAAAGGCAAAACCGGTTGCAGAATGCGAGGCTTTAGCGGAGGGCAATTTAAATGGCAGTAACGACAAAACGGCGGTTCCCGATTGGCGCGGAATTGGTGAGCGACAACGAGGCGCATTTCCGGGTATGGGCGCCGAAAGCGCGCCAGCTCGAGGTGGCCATCGAGACCGGCAATGCGAAGGGCGATGTCACGTTTCACCCGCTGGAGGCGGAGACCGACGGGTATTTCAGCGGCTTAGTCGAAGCCCAAGTCGGTACGCGCTACCGGTTCCGTCTCAATGGCAGCGGAGACCTGTACCCGGATCCGGCATCCCGGTATCAGCCGCAGGGGCCGCACCAGGCTTCATGCGTTGTCGATCCCAGCGTATTTCAGTGGCACGATCGCAACTGGCGCGGGCGTGATCTGAAAGGGCAGATCATTTACGAGTTTCACACCGGTACATTTACGCGCGAAGGAACGTGGCGGGCCGCCGCGGAACAATTGCCGGCGCTTGCCCGCGACGGGATCACTGTTCTCGAGATGATGCCGATTGCCGATTTTCCGGGACGGTTCGGCTGGGGATACGACGGTGTGAACATGTTTGCCCCGGCCCATCGGTACGGAACGCCGGACGACCTTCGGTTTTTCATTGATCGCGCCCATTCCGAAAACCTCTCTGTCATACTGGATGTCGTTTACAATCATTTCGGGCCGGACGGGAATTATCTCCGCGTTTTTTCTGACGATTACTTCACCAACCGGTACGAAAATGACTGGGGCGATTCGATTAACTTCGATGGGCCGAAGTGCGCCCCGGTGCGCGAGTTTTTCGTCACCAACGCGCGCTACTGGCTCGAGGAATACCATTTTGATGGCTTCCGGTTTGATGCCACGCAGGATATTAACGACTCCTCCGAGCAATACATTCTTGCCGAGATCGCCCAGGAAGCCCGGGAGACTGCGGGTGAAAAGTCGATAATCCTGGTGGCGGAAAACGAGCCGCAGGAAACCAAAATCGTTAAACCGCCTACCGAAGGTGGTTATGATCTGGACGGCTTGTGGAACGATGATTTCCATCATTCCGCCCTGGTTGGCCTAACCGGACGGGCAGAAGCGTACTACACCGATTATCGAGGCGCGCCGCAGGAATTCATTTCCGCAGCTAAATACGGTTACTTATATCAGGGGCAGCCCTACATGTGGCAGGAAGCTCCCCGCGGAACGCCCGCGTTTGGAATTTCACCGGAAGCTTTCATCTGTTTTATCGAAAATCACGATCAGGTCTCAAACACTGCGACCGGTGACCGTCTTCGGTTTCAAACTTCGCCCGGCCGTTATCGCGCCATGACCGCCTTGCTGCTTCTCGGACCGTGGACGCCGATGCTTTTTCAAGGCGAGGAGTTTGGTAGCTCCAGCCCGTTTATCTATTTCACCGACGTCGGCGACGAAAACTTACAGGAAGCCATTCGGAAAGGCCGGTTCGGATTTCTGGCCCAGTTCCCTTCCATCGCGCATGAGGAAACACAAAAGCGGTTAGCCGATCCGTTTGATGAAGAAATGGTGGCACGCTGCTGCCTCGACTTTTCGGAACGGGAGAAAAACCACGAGCTGTACGTCCTGCATCTCGATCTCATCCGGCTGCGAAGGGAGGACTCCCGCTTTCGCGAACAAATCCCCGGTGGCGTGGACGGTGCTGTACTGAATCAGGAGAGTTTTGTGTTGCGGTATTTCGGCAAAAATAACGACGACCGTTTGCTGGTGGTAAATCTCGGCCGGCAGCAGCGACTGGAGCCTGCTCCGGAACCTTTGCTGGCACCGTCGATCGGGTTCGAGTGGGAGCGCGTCTGGTCCAGTGAATTGCGGAAGTACGGCGGTCCCGGGGAAGTCGCTGTGGTAACCCAGGAAAGCTGGATCTTGCCGGCCGAGGCGACGGTAGCTCTGCGCCTCGTCCCGGCGAAGGCTCCGCGCAAGAAACCAAAACGCCGTCGAGTGAATGGATAGAAGCCATACCCCCGCCGTCGTTCGGGCGATATCGTGGAAGGGCGGCGAAAGTGCTGGCGAACTTCTGCTCGACCGCGAGTGGATTGTTACCAACGGCCTCGGTGGTTACGCCTCCGGCACCGTAGCTGGAGCAGTCACTCGCCGTTACCATGGATTACTTATCGCGGCATTATCCGGGCCGTTAGGCCGGGTAGTGGTGTGGAATCACCTGGCCGAAGCATTGCGGTTTTCCGATGGCGAAACAATTTCAATCGCCGGCGAAGAGCGAGCCGGCGGTCAGCTGTATCTTTATGGAGCTGAACATTTGCGCGAATTCCGTCTTGAAGACGGGCTCCCGGTTTGGACCTATCAGGTGCGTGATATCATTCTCGAAAAACGCGTTCTGCTGCCGCATCTGCAAAACACCGTTCATATCAGTTATCGCGTGATCGAGGGAGCTACGCCAGTGCGGCTCGAGTTGCGGCCGGCATTCCACTTTCGTCACCACGAGATCCAGGTAAACAAGGGGGCCGCCGGTCCCTATAAATTCAGCGCGGTCGATTCGCGTTACGAAGTCGCCCCGTCACGTCCCGGATTTCCCACATTACGGATGAAACTTTACGGCGGCGACGCGGCATTCACCATCGCCGCCACCAATGTTCCACAGGTGGTCTATCGAGTGGAACAAAGCCGTGGCTACGCATCAGAAGGTCAATTGTGGAGTCCCGGTTATTTTCACGTGGATCTCGCAGCCGACCGCACCGCCACATTGGTTGGGTCGACCGAGAAATGGGAAATCGTCGAAGTGCTCAATCCGTCGCAAGCGCTTTCAGCTGAGCGACAACGTCGGGCCCGTCTCCTGGAAAGTGCGGACGACAGAGCGGGGAAGGGCTTCGCCGCCGAA
>DATFCK010000174.1:0-6615 GCA_035253185.1 Chthoniobacterales bacterium
GGCGTCGTGGTCAACTTCTTAAAAGCGGTGGTTGTCGTTAGCGTTCTGGCCGTCGCCTGGCGACGTCGTGCCCTCGATGGAATCGCGTTGATCGGATCGATTGCGATGGGCTGGGTCGCGTTTTTTATTTTTTCGCCTGGAGTCTGCGCCCAGTATCTGGTGTGGCTGGCCCCTTTTATTCTGTTTCTGTCACCGCGGTTCTACGCAGCGGTGACCGCCGCATGCTCGCTATTCCTCTTCTTCTTCTACAACACGATCGCACACGGTCTGCCCTGGTACTTTGGCGTGTCCACCAATCCCCTAACCGCGGTGTGGACACCGTGGACGGTGTGGCCTTGGCTCACTCTGATAGTTGGGGCGTGCTGGCTCTGGAAAAACGCCAGGGAAGCCGATCCGAACCTAAAGCTGGTCAGCCTTGCACCCGTCACCGCGGTTTCATCACTCGACGGCGGCGATTCGGCGCGAGGCATTAGCTTCGAGTTCGGTGCCTTTGCGCGCCAGCAGCCAGAATCGGGATTGAGTGTGGATCAGCCGGTAATTGCTCTTCATCCAGGCGATAAACGGATGTGAAGGCTGGCGTCGCACCGTCTCCTCTTCGAGTATCATCAGTTCGGGTTTTTCCCTCTGTAGATCATCTTCCAGCCGCTGAAGCAGTTCGTGTTTCAACGGTCCCAGCATTAACGGATCGCTGAATAGAATGCCCGAGGGTGGTTCTTTTTTTGTCATCAGATACAAGCCGCTCTCGTTTCCCCATTCGTAGAAGCGCTCGTTAGGTTTAAGTAGTCGGTTTAGAGTCAGCGCCAGCCGATCAGTCTCGACGAATATTCGTTCGTACTTTCGAATCGACCATTCCTCTGGCGGGATTCGATATTCCGGGAATTGGAACGCGCCCAAGCCCATGATCGTAATCGCGGCGGCAGTGTGAGCAATCCAGGTCAGGCTGTCCGGTAAGCTGCGGCGGAGCAACGTCACCGTCCATGCCGCGCCAATAATCAATGGTGGCAGCCACAGTTGATAGTAGTGAGCGAAAAATTGGCCCGGCAACAGAACGGCAACATGCGTTCCCAGCAATAATCCTAACAACAACGTCCAGGGCCGGCGCGGGCCGCTGAACAGTCCGAATGCCAAACCCGCCAGAGTGAAAGCGGCCAGGACCCCGATGAGAGTTAATCCATGGGAAGGCACCGGCGGAACTCGCAGCCATGACCCGAGATTGTGCGAAATGCTGCCGGCATAGAACTGATTGTAGATGAACGTCGCATCAATAAAGGCATCATCGCGGCCTTGGACCGCGAAGTAGCTGAATACGGCGGCCCAACCGAGTGCGCCGATGGCCGCTATCCGGCTGACATCGATTAGCGCCCGTTTACGCGAGACGGCCGGAGCGGAAATGACGTAAGCGCACGCTACTGCGGCCGCTGGCATGATAGCCACTTGCTTGTATAACGAGGCTAACAGGAAGAGTAATCCTGCCAATACCGTGCGCCACTTTCCCAACTCGAAAGATTTCGCGCTTAGGATCATCGCAAACGCGCCGGCCAGACAAGCATTGAGAAATACTTCGGTGTTCGGTTGATTCCCCTCCAGCGACATGTCGCCTGAGATGATTGCCCAGATCGCGGCTGCAGTTAGGCCGCCGAGGCGGTCGCGGTGGAGTGCCGAACCGGCGAAATAGCACGCCACCAGTGTCGCCAGCGCGGCGGTGAGGTTGAGAACGAAGATTGATTGACGACCGTACCCCGCCACCAATTCAGCCAGGGCATAGGTAACGTGTATCCCGGGCGGTTTATGATCCCACAGGTCGGAGTAAAGCTTTTTGCCATTCAGCATCTGGTGAGCAATGACCGCGTAGGTGGTCACGTCCCGTTCCAGGGGTTCGTTGTAGGTATGCAGCCGAGTGAAGAAAATCACGGTGCCCAACGCAATGAGCGCGGCGATAACCCAGACTTTATCCGGCAAGCCGCGCAGCTTTGACGTCCGATGGCATTTAGGGTCAGATCCAACTTCATCGGCCACGCTCGTTAGGCAACTGCCGTCGGCGAAACAGGCTGAGACTTGGTCGACCCGGTAAATCACGATCCTGCGCCGGAGGTTGGACTCAGATGCCGAAACCGCTATGAGACCGCGCCGCGCCGTGCCCATGCCGGCCGCTGCCACCGCGGCGAATCTTCGTCCCGGATGCGGCCGAGATCTCGTATCAGGTTAAGTCCCATCTTCACGATCTTGCGATAGTTGATGCTATTCTTGCCACCGCGGCGGGCGCGAAAATGAATCGGAAAATATTTCCACCGCAGGTCGGGCTCTCGACTGAGAGCAAATGTGAGTGCGATGTTTTGCAAATCGAAGTCTGCCGGAATCCGGTGAAGGGCGGCTCGCAAAGCGCCGGCCCGAATCATTCGATACGGCACATTGGGGTCGCGCAGATAGCTGCCGGCAAAGCTGAACAGCAACAGCCGACAACAAAATGAAACTGCGGTACGGCCCCAACCATCGCCCCGAGTCTGTCGGTAGGCGAAAACGCAATCATGAGCGGTGCGGGCGGCATACAATTCTGGAAAGAATGCGGGGTCGCATTGTCCGTCGGAATCGATCTGCAAAATCCAGTCGGCACCTTCAGCCAGCGCGTGCTCATAGCCCTCGCGACAACTACGGCCGTGGCCGGAGTTCGGTTTGTTCACGATTTGGAATTTTGGGCCCAGGTCGTGGGCAAGCCTGGCTAATTCCTCCGCGGTTTTGTCCGTCGACCCGTCGTTTACCGCGATAAACACAAAATCGGCCCCCAGCGCCCGCAGGCATCCGAACCACTCGCACACGACCGGGCGGAGGTTGACCGCCTCGTTGAACACGGGCATCACCACCGCCAATTCTGCTGCTTCAGGGACGCGAAGGGCGGCCATGAGTGGTCCAGAAGCAGGTTTTTGGCCTTTGAAGCTTGGGTGAGCAATTCTGCCGTCGTGGTGCGGGGTCGGATTGGAAGTTGCTGTGGGCGATTACCCAGTGCCGTCACCACCACAACCAGTGTCGCTTAGCCCGGCCCCGGCCGGTCCTTTGCCCAGAACGGTTTGCTCGCCGCCGGCGGGATATGGGCCGCATTTTGACCCCGCCACGCAACCGCCGGCCGGCCAATTTGCGGTCAATCACGAAACCCAACCCGCTTCCGGCCGGCGCCTTATCGCTATTTATCTCGGCCTGGCCCTGCTGACCTGGGGCGTGTTTGGACAGACTCTCAACCATCAATTCGTCGAGTTCGATGATCAGAACTACGTGTATGAAAACCAGCGGATTACCGCCGGCCTAACGATCAGTGGCATAATCGGCGCCTTCATCGAGCCGCATGCTCAAAACTGGCATCCTCTGACCACGATCTCGCATATGGTGGATTGTCAATTATGGGGGCTCACGCCGGGTGGTCACCATCTGACCAATGTCCTGCTACACGCCACCGTGGTTCTGCTTTTATTCTCGGCGCTCAATGCGATGACCGGATCGATGTGGCGCAGCGCGCTGGTTGCCGCTTTGTTCGCGATCCATCCGCTCCGGGCCGAGTCGGTGGCATGGGTCTCTGAGCGCAAAGATGTTCTGAGCGGCGTTTTCTTCATGCTGACGTTGATCGCGTACCTGCGATACGTTCGCGATCAGCGGTTGAGCCGTTATCTGGTAACGCTGGTTTGTTTCGCCTTGGCGCTAATGGCGAAACCGACCGTCGTCACGCTCCCGTTATTATTGCTGTTGTTAGATTACTGGCCGCTAGGGAGAATCGGCGCCGAACCCATCGCAAAGTTTCTGCGCCGGGGCATATTCATCGAAAAAATCCCATTTCTCGCTCTCGCGACAATAGTCAGTGTCGTGACTGTGCTGGTGCAACGCCAGACCGTCGGATACAGCCAGGTCGTAGCCATAACCGACCGGTTAGGAAATGCGGCCTGGAGCTACGTCGCTTACCTGGGGCAGTTTTTCTGGCCGGCGAATCTCGCGGTGTTTTATCCGCATGTTGCAGATCACACATCCAGCCTGTCGTTAGCCATAAGTGCAGTGATCTTGATTGGGATTAGTGTCTTGGTTGCCCATCAGCATAAGCGCAGGAAATATCTCGTAACCGGCTGGACCTGGTTTGTTGTGGCGATGTTGCCGGTGATCGGGCTGGTTCAAGTGGGCTTACAAGGCCGGGCGGATCGTTATACTTACTTGCCGCACATTGGCTTGTTCATAGCGACGGTCTGGCTGATTGGTGACGCCCCGGTTCTTAAACTCCGGTTCGGACGTCGTATTGCCCCAGCGATTGCCGTGGCGCTGATCATGTTGTTAGCCTGGCGCGGCTACGCTCAAACCGCCACCTGGCGCGACACCGAGACCCTGTGGAGGAATGCGCTTCGGTCTAACGAGGCTAACGATGTAGCGCATAATAACCTGGCGACAATGTTGATGAGGCAGGGCCGTTTGGACGAAGCGATCGACCACTATCAGACCGCTCTTCGAGTGGGTGCTGGTTCCGAAACGCATACACACCTGAGCCCGGCCATCATTCACAACAGCCTGGGAAATGCACTTGCTGTGAAGGGCGATGTTGCCGGCGCAACGGATCATTATCGAGCGGCTGCCGAATTGCGTCCGGAATTGGCCGACGCGCGAACGAACCTCGCTGCCATGCTTCGGCGCGAGGGAAACCTGGCCCAGGCGATCGCGGAATATCAGGAGGTAGTGGCGGTGCCGCCGTTCGATAGCGCGTCACAACAGCGGTTGGCGGCGATGCTGGCGGAAGCCGATCGAATGGCCGAAGCGGTTGTGCATTATCGCCGGGCGTTGGAATTGAACCCGGATTCGCTGGATGCGTTGAACGCGCTGGCCTGGATTTTGGCTACCACCGTTGATTCCGGCATTCGCAACCCACATGAGGCGTTGCAACTGGCCAACCGCGCGAATCGACTTACCGGTGGCGATGACCCGGTGGTCCTTCGAATACTGGCCGCGTCTTTCGCTTCGGCCGGCCGCTTATCGGAGGCGTCGTCTACCGCCCAACGAGCTCTGTTCCTTGCCGGAGCGAATGAAGCGCTGGTGCGCGCGCTCGAGGCGGAAATCGAACGGTACCGTTCCGCCAACCGTTCCCAAAACTAAGCGACGCGATTCAACAGTTGCGTCCTCAGCTCGGAACTACTGCGAAGCGTTTCCGTCAATAGATGACGGGCATCGGGCACAGCCCGGGCTCGGAAGAAGATTTGATAGGCGAACAACCGCTTGGAGACCGCGATCAGCATCTGATTTAACCTAACCAATAACCGGCTCCATCGATTTAATCCAATAGCGAGCGGGAATGGCGCCGGGATGCCGCGGGTCTCAATGATTTCGTAGCCGGCCTGTTCCAATAGCTGGCGCAACGTGGTGAAGGTAAACAGTCGGCGGCGACCGATTCCAATCACGCCTTTCCGGCTATAACTGAACCGGCCAAGCAGCAACATCACGCGAGTTATGAAGAAGGCGACGTTGGCGGCGGTGATAATAATCTCAGGCCGGCGACCGTTCGCCTTTTCCCGCAGATCATCCATGAATGTTTCGGGATCATTCACATGCTCGATCAAATCCATGAGCAGGATTTGGTGATATCTGCCCACATCGGAAGGGATCGACGGACGCGGCGTAAACGGAGAAGGATTATGCGCGTTGTTGAATTCGTTAGGTCCAAAATCGACCGCGGTCACGTGGCAAAGCTTTTTCTTCAACTCGGCCGCCACATTGGCATTGCCGATTCCCAATTGAAGAACGTATCGGCCTGGCACGCAGGCCCCGAGGGCCAGGCTTTGCGACGAAGGGAACCCGAGCTTATCGCTGTGGGCCGCAATCGCCGGGTTAACATCGAAGCGGCGATCGTAAAACAGGTGGATGCCGCACATCCGCGCTTTGATCGTGGTGCCACAAATGTTGAAGGCGTATTTCAAGCCGTTCACATAGCAGATCTCATCGCCGTAGAAGGTCGGAATCGGTAACTCCACGATCCGCAGTTTCTTGAGCACGAATTGAATGATGATCTCGGTATCGAAGTGGAAATCGTTGGTGTTCTTTTCGAATGGCAGCTGGGCCAGCGCTTTGGTGGAATAGATCCGGTAACCAGTATGAAATTCGGATAGTCTGGTGCCCAGGACGCGGTTTTGGAACGCGGTTAAGGCCTGGTTCCCGATCCATTTGTAAAGCGGCATGCCGCCGCGCCGGGCTTCTTTCTTATCGATCATTCGTGAGCCGAGCACAGCGTCGGCACGATCGTTAACCAACGGCGCAATCAGATCGGGCAATTTCTCGGGAGCGTATTGGCCATCGCCGTGAACCAGCGCGACCATGTCAAAGCCATGATCGATGGCGTAGCGGTAGCCCAGTTTTTGGTTCCCTCCGTAGCCTTGGTTTGCCGGAGTGCGCAGCACCGTGATTGGCAGATCCGGTTGGCCCTGCTGATAGCGGAGACTGTTGGCAAAGGTATTATCGCGCGATGAATCGTCGATAATTAAAACCTCCACGCCTTCGCCGCGCAACGAAGCGGGGATGCGACTAAGCACTTTCTCGATGGTGCTTTCGGCGTTGTAGGCAACGACGAAAATCAGCAGCCGTTTTCCGCGAAGATCAATACGTCCG
>DATFCK010000175.1:0-2799 GCA_035253185.1 Chthoniobacterales bacterium
TGGGTGATCACCACCGCTTACACGGGGCCGGCTGGAACGACCAATCGGGGAGTTTTCCCAATTCTCGCGGTCGATCGCGGGGGAAATCTTCATCTGGCGTTCGCTCAAATCGATTCGTTGCGGCATGCCCACATTTTCCTAACCAGCACCGCGAATCCGGGGGCAGCTAATCCCACCTGGTTGCCCGCGGTTCAGGTTGACAGCGGAGGCGGCAACTCCGTTACCAATATTATGCCATGGATCGTGGCGGGCAGCCCGGGCATCGTCGATGTGGCGTGGCTCGGAACCGCTGCGCAAAATCCGGATGTACCGAGCAATTGGTTCATCCATTTCTCGCAAACTACCAATGCGCTGTCCGGATCGCCTATCTTCAACCAAAGCCAGGTTACCGCTAACCCCGTTCATAACCATTCGGTGTGCTTCAATGGCCTGGGTTGCACCGGGGATCCCGATGGCGACATCGGAAACCGGGACATGCTCGAATACTTTACCATGGCACTCGATCCAGAAGGTAAAGCTCACATCGCTTTCCCCGATTCCATTACCAATTGTCCATCGTCCAACTGTCAGACCAACGCCTGGTACACAAAACAAACCGCGGGTACCAGTGCTTATGCGCCGCCGGCACCACCAGCTCCGGCCACGTTTGCGCCTAACATCGCGGTTGGTTCGCCAGGCGCCGAACCGAGCATCTGGGTGGATTCATTTAACTGCGTATATGTCACCGCGCCCGGGCAACCGTGGGTTTGGAAATCCATTGATGCCGGCGCGAGTTTCCTGTCTCCCACCAATCCAGTTTCCGACGAGGCTACGCTTACCGGCGGTGACGAAGACATCATTTCTCTTCCAAAACAAGACGGGTCGCACACGCGACCGGACCAGCTTTATTTCACCGATCTCGGTCTTTCATCGTGTCACATCCGAAAATCGACTTCCGTAGTATCGGCCGGCAACCAGAATCCGGTTTGGTTCAAGCCGGGGCCCGGGGGCGCGGCGGGTGACGTCTCGGTTTCCTCCGACCGCCAGTGGTTGGCCGGGGACCAGGGAGTTCCTGCCGCGGGGGATCAGGTCATTTATCACTGGGAGCACGAGCTGGCTTCGGAAGCGATGCGCATCTCCAGTCTGGTTAACGACACCGCATGGCAGTTCACCAGCGGCATGACCGATCCTGAACTACTCGACCTTCTTTCGAGCACGATTCCCAACACGAACCCGGGTCCGATCTTTGTAAACAAGACCACCCACCGGGTGTTCGCGCTATTCAACGGATCGGTGCCCTCGACCAACGCTGCCGATCCTCCTTTCGGTAAACTTCTGAATGTTTGGGAAATGGACGCCGCCCCGCCGTTGAACGCCGCATCGCCGGTGACCGACGTCCAGAACCATCCCGTGTTCAAGGGAACCTACGATTCGCCTAACAACCCACCGCCGGCGGTGGGACCTCCGGTGGGACCAAACTTTGGCACCAATAATGCCAATATTTTCCCGGCTGGAGACATCGATTCCGCCGGTAACATCTACGTCGCCTGGAGCATGAATAACTCGCGGACTAACGAATTCAGTATCTGGTTCGCGTCCTCGCATGACGGCGGAAAAACCTATTATGGACCGTTCCCGGTCAGCTCCGGGCCGTTAACCGCCGACGAGACAGCGGTATTTCCGTGGGTCGCCGCCGGGGATAATGGACGAGTGGACATCATTTGGTATGGAACGACTGCGGTAGGTGATCCGAATACCCTCACCGGCAATCCGGCCTGGTATCTGCATTTCGCGCAGTCGCTCAACGCCAACACTCGGGAGCCGGTCTTTACCGTAGTGAAGCCGAATCCGAATAATCCGATTCATAATGGCCAAATCAGCACCGGCGGCCTGATCGGCAGCTCCGATCGGTCGCTGCTCGACTTCATGGAAGTCGCGGTCGGACCCGACGGACTTGCCCACATCATCTTCGCCGACAATGCCGGACAGGGCACGCGGGCGGAATACACCAAACAAAATGGCGGACCGGTCGTGAAGACCAGTCCCAGCGGGATTCAATGTCTACCCGGCGCGCCGATCCCGATTAAGGTTGTGTCTCAAAAAACCCACGGCACGGCCGGTACGTTTGATGTGCTCCTGCCGCTGACACCGCACGGCATTGAATGCCGCACAGGACAACCTGCCGCCGATCAGCACAAAGTAGTCTTCACATTCCCGGTGCCGGTCAGCCTAACGAGCGCGACAGTCACGTCGGGCAACGGCACCGTCAATAGCACCACCGTAAGCGGCAGCCAGGTCACGGTTAACCTGACCGCGTCCCCCGGGCCGCAAAAGGTGGTGATTAAGCTCACCGGTGTGAACGATGGCGCCGGCAACGCAGGAGACATCTCGTGGCCGCTCGACATTCTGCTGGGTGACGTCACCGCCAACCGCGCCGTCAGTAACACCGACGTGAACACGGTTAAAACAGAGGTGACTATGCCGGTCACTGAGTCCAACTTCCGGACCGACGTCACCGCTAACGGGGCGGTGAGTAACACCGACGTTGCCACAACCAAAAGCCAGGTCAGCGCCGTGCTTCCGCCGTAACCGTCGGCCGGCCAGACTTTCGTGCGAATGGGTCGCTTCCAAAAGAAGCGACCCTTCTCGTCTCATATCCTGTAATATGTTGCGATAACTGGCCTGCCATTCGATATCGCGACTCTCCTACCCTGCGCCAAAACCTCGCCGTCACATGAATCGGACCATCCTCTATCTCATCTTCGCAACCGTTGCACTCCCAGCGATCACCCGAACGTCGGTTGCTGGAAGCTACCCAGT
>DATFCK010000176.1:0-4044 GCA_035253185.1 Chthoniobacterales bacterium
CGCTGGCCGCCGCCCGCTCCTCGGTTTCGTCCGACGTTCGGAACGCCTTCCTCGATTTGCAGCAAGCCGATCGAATGCTGGAAGCCCAAACCAAAAGTGTGCAGACGGCTGATGAATCGCTCGAGATCGCAAAAGCTAATGTCGAAGCCGGGCTGGCCACCCAGCTGGATGTGTTGCAAGCCGCTGCCGATGTGACCGGCACGCGCACCACCCGACTAAACGGCATTTATCTTCACAACGTTGCTCTGGCGAAATTAGCCCGAGCCTGTGCAACTTCGCCCGATGCCCTCGGATTCGGCGCCCAACGCCAAGCCCAGGCCGAAGCCGCCGCATCCGGACGCACCGACGCCGCCAGTATGGCGCGCCCGCCGAAAAAGCTTAGCCAGAGATGAAACCTTGCGTTTGGTTCGTTAGTCTAATTTTGTCGACCGTTGCCGCCCATGGGTTGACGCTTGATTCGTTGTTGAAGCAGACGGTTGAACGAAATCCAGAAATTCAGCAGGCCAAACTGAGACTGGAAGAAGCGACCGGTAAACGGCTGGAGTTACGCTCGCTGGCTTATCCGGACGCGGTGGTAGGTGTTGTGCTTGGCGATCAGGGCGGCAAACGTTCGAACGACGATTCCAATCAGCCGTTTGGATTCGCCTATGGTGGGTTTACCCAGCCGCTGTTCAACGCGGCAATCCCGGCCTCGTTCCGACGCGGAAATCTGGAAGTGTTGATTGCCCAACAGCAATTGAACGTCGCGGTGACGAACCAATTGCATGCGGCCCGGGTTGCTTTCTACACTGCCGTTTACAATCGCGACTTAAAAAATATTCGGTCAGCCCAATTGCAGCGACTGCAACAAAACGCGAGCAGTCAAGCCCAGCGTTATCAATCCGGTTTGGTTGGACGGGCCGTGACCGTCGGCGCGGACGTTCAGGCAAGCGAATTACAGCCTCAAGTCGAAGCGTCCGATCGAGCCTATCACGGTGCCGCGTTGAAAATTGTTGAAGCGATGGGCGAAGACCTCGGACCAGGCGCGCATTTGCCCGAGCCAGCGGGCGAATTGAAATATGCGCGCATCGATATTGACCTTCCCGCCGAAGTTAGGCGTACGATGGAACGGCGGCCCGACCTTGAGCTGGCCCGATTGGTGGTGCGAGCGTCCAAGGAAGACGAACGAATCATGGAGGCCGCCTATTACCCGCTGGTCAATGCCAACGTGGCCGGCGAATACATTCCGGTAACCGGTGTCCGACGCACGCAAACGCAGGGCGGACCTCGCCGTTCCGACGATTTTATTTCTTCAGAGGTGCGTATGGGTGTCTCGTATACCTGGCGTGTAATCGACAACGGACAAACCTATGGCGCCGTGAAAAGCCGCCGTTCTGCGCGGGAAATTAATGAGCTGCTGCTGCGCAAAATGGAACAGGACATCCCGCGCGACCTGGCTCGGATCAATCGAAACCTGCAAGCGATTTCTGAAAAACAACGACTTCTCTCCGCCGCTTCAGGCGCGGCAACGCAGAACGCCGAAACCATCCAACAAAATCTCGGAAAAGGAATCGTTTCGCAGCTCGAATTTCGGCAGGCAGAAAATACAACGCTCGAAGTGCAGAGCGGGTTGCTATCCCTCGCCTATCAACAGCGAGTCGCGATGGCGGAATGGGACCGGGCCACCGGGCGATATTTCCAATTTTCAGAAGCGCCGGTTCAAAACTAACGTTGCATCCCAATCGTTAAGCTCCAGAGAAGCGCCATGTTTATAATCACGCACACGGATCTGAGATTTACTCCGTTAGGAGCGGTACATCCGCAAACCGACGCCCATTGCCACCGTCTTTGGCGGTCGCTCCTAACGGAGCTTTGTGACACAGTTGCGTTGTGAGCTGTATACAGGTCGCGCCGCCGGCGCTTCCAAAATCTCAAGCAAGAATCGCCACGCCGAGTTAGGTTTCCTCCGTTGAAGCCGCCGACACTGAAAATCCTGGTTGGGGCGCTCCTGCCACTGATCTTTTTGGTGGCATTGATTTGGTATTGGTTCCTGCCGGTCGCCGAGGTGGCGAAAGTGAAACGGGGAACCGCACTGTCGGCCGTTTACGGCACCGTTCGCATCGAGCCCACATTCGTCGTTCACGTCCGCGCGCAAAACTCCGGGTTCATCCGTCTGGCCGACGCGCTCTCCGCCGGGCGCGGCGCAATCGGCAAAACAGTGGAGAAGGGCGAACTGCTCGCGACTATTGCGGATGAATCGACCGCGCGGCAATTGAAACAGGCGCGCGCGGACTTACAAGCCGCCATCCAACGAGCCGCTCTCCCGTTACCGTCCGCCGAATTGCTTAAGACCGCAGAGGACAATGTGCAGCGCCTGGAGAAGCTCGCGGCGTTGAGCAACGTGCCCGCGGTCGAATATGAAAAGGCGAAAAGCGAAGCCGCGCGGCTGCGTGGAGTGGTTGAAACGGAACGCATCGAGCGTGATCGCAACCTTGGGTCGCTCGAGGACACGACGAAAAAACTGGAAGCGCAACTCAGGAGTTCCGAGCTCCGGGCACCAATCGACGGTCTTATCACCGCAATCCAAACAGTCGATGGCGAACTGGTAGGCGAGAATAATGATTTGTTTACGGTGTCATCGCGCAGCACTTACGTGCGCGGCGAAGTGAACGAGGAAGATGTCGGCGAAGTGAAGCCCGGAATGGAAGCGCTCGTCCAGTTGTACGCCTATCGAACGCAGCAGTTCCGCGCAAAAGTATCATCAATTCAGCCGGCCGCCGATCCTGAAACCCAGCGTTACACGATTGTGCTGCAGCTTGAAAAGCCGCCCGACAATCTGATGGCGGGAATGACCGGTGAAATGAACATTGTTACCGGCCGTCATGACAATGCACTGTTAGTCCCGACCCGGGCATTGCTGGTGGATCAGGCACTAGTCGTAAAAAATGGCGTGATCAGGCGTCGCACCGTGAAAACCGGTTACCGCACCCTCGATTTTACCGAAGTGCTGAGTGGCCTCAGTCAGGGCGATCACGTCGTGGTGGCGGACCAGGATCGACTCAGCAACGGACAGCCGGTGCGCCAGCGCATGGTCGGCACCGGAAGGAAAGCCGGAAAATGACGCCGCCTCTTTACATTGCGATGCGTTTCTTGACGCATCGCAAGCGCGCGCTTTTGCTCAGCCTCAGCGGCGTGGTGTTCGGCGTCGCGTTTTTTATTTGCACCCAGGCTCAAACCCAGGGGTTCGCCCGTTTTTTCATCAACTCGACCCTGGGCAGCAACGGCGCGCTCATTCTTCGCCAGCGTTTTCAGCCACGCTTCGGTAATCAACTGGCCGCTCCAAAAACCGCCAAAAAAAGTACTGCGGAGCGGCGCCAATACTTTGAAGGCGTGCGGAATCCTAACGAGATTATGAGGGTGAGCCGCGAATTTTCGAATGTAGTGTCGTGCTCGCCGGTGTTACGCGGAACATTGAGCGCTCGATCCGGATTCGAAAACGCTACCGTTGATCTTTACGGGATAGAGCCGGCGTTACATCTGCAAACGACCAACCTTGGGATGCAACTTCGGGCCGGCCGGTTCGATGATTTTCGAAACAAACCGAACTCGGTAATTGTTGGCTCTCGTCTGGCTGAACTGTTGAATGTCGACGTGGGAGACACCCTGCAATTGCTATCGCCGGGCGCGGATTACCGTCGTTTTGTGGTGGCTGCAATCGCTCACAGCGGCGTGGGTTCGATCGATTCCACCCGCATGTATTGTCACGCCCGGGTGGCGCAGGTCCTTTTGCACAAGCCGTTCGAAGCGTCGATGATCATTTACAAACTGCGGGATGCCGATCGGGCTCCGGCTCTGGCCGAGCATTTTCAATCGTTGTTTCAGCACGATGCCACCAGCTGGCAGGAGCGCGAACAATCAACATTGCATCTGTTTACGACGTTGCGTCTCTCGGCTGCAATTACGGTGTCGTTAGTCATTCTGCTGGCCGGGTTTGGGATTTTTAATGTGCTGACCATGACGGTGCTGGCAAAGATCAAAGAAATCGCAATTCTGCGTTCGATGGGT
>DATFCK010000177.1:0-4117 GCA_035253185.1 Chthoniobacterales bacterium
CCGGCGCCACAGCAGACTTGGAAGTCTGCGCTACAAAACGGCAGCGGGCGCTGTTCTAACGTCTCGTTAGGCGGGCGAGAGCTGGGCCGTGCATTCCGGGCAACGCTTGGCGTTGATCGGAATCGACTTCGTGCACATCGGACAATCCTTGGCCACCGCCGGAGCATCCGGTTTTGGTCTCTTCATCTCGTTCAACGCTTTCACTACCAGGAAGATCGAAAACGCAATGATTAAAAATTCGATCACTGTGTTTACGAACTGTCCCAGGTTGAGCGTGACTGCCTTGGCCTCGGCCGCTTCCTTCAGAGTCTGGTAGTGGGCCCCCAAAGGTTTCAGCACCACAAAGTAATCTTTGAAGTCCACGCCACCGGTCAGAACCCCGATTGGGGGCATGATGACATCGGCCACGAGCGAGCCCACAATCTTGCCGAAGGCGGCGCCAATTACTACGCCGACGGCGAGATCAACGGCGTTTCCTTTGATCGCGAACTCTTTGAATTCTTTCCACATGAGGCGGGTTTACCTAACCAGCCACGATGTTGACAAGCTTTTTTGGCACGACCACTATCTTCCGAACTGGCTTGCCGCCAAGAGTTTCCTTGATTTTTGGGTGTTCCATCGCCGCCGTTTCGAGCTCATTCTCGGTCGCTTTGGTCGACATGGTTACATGCCCTTTCACCTTGCCGTTGACCTGCAGGACGATCTCAACTTCTTCCTCTGCCAGCAGATCCTCATCGTAGGAAGGCCATTTTTGTTCGGTGATTTCGCCGGGGCCGCCGATTAGTTGCCACAACTCCGAGGTGATGTGGGGCGCCAACGGATTCAGCAAAACAAGAAATGTTCGCATCGCGGTTAACGGCACCACTTCGGCGTTGGTGAAGGCGTTAACAAAAATCATCATCTGCGAAATTGCGGTATTGAACGACAACGTCTCGATATCGTCGGTTACCTTCTTGATGGTGGCATGCAGTACTTTTTGTTGAGACCGGGTTAGCTCGGCGTCTTGCACCGCCGGTGAAAGTTCCCACTTTCCTTCCTGATTCTCCCGCATCATTAACCGCCAAACCCGAGCCAGAAATCGGGACACGCCTTCCACACCGCGCATGCTCCAGGGTTTCATCTGTTCGAGCGGCCCCATAAACATTTCGTAACATCGAAACGCATCAGCTCCGTATTCGGCGATGACGTCGTCGGGATTAACGATGTTCCCCCGCGACTTCGACATTTTCTGGTTATCTTCGCCGAGGATAACGCCCTGGTTGATTAGTCGCTGAAACGGCTCCGGGGTGGACAAATAGCCAAGGTCGAACAGGACTTTGTGCCAGAAACGGGCGTAAAGCAGATGTAGAACCGCGTGCTCGACTCCTCCAACGTAGAGATCCACGCCGCCGGACTTGGGCGAAGCCGAATGACGAATGCCGGACGGCGAAGTTTCCGCAGTACCGTTAGGGGCTTTTTTGCCCTTCGCTATTCGCCTGCCCGCCGTAGGCCTGGCCGAGGCGGCGTTCTCGTCATTCGTCCCAGCCATCCAATATTGTTCTGCCGTCTCGCCGACGAATCGATTCTCATTATGCGGATCACAAAAACGGAGATAATACCAGCATGACCCGGCCCACTGCGGCATGACGTTAGTCTCGCGCGTGGCCTTGTTGGAATAACGAACCCATTCTTTCGCTTTGGCCAGCGGCGGCTCGGCCGTTCCGGTGGGTTTGTAATCTTCCAGCGATGGCGGAACGACCGGCAGTTCGGTTTCGTCCAGTGCTCGGTGTTGCCCGTCTTGCCAGACTACCGGAAATGGCTCGCCCCAATACCGTTGCCGGGAGAATAACCAGTCCCGCAATTTGTAGTTAATGTTAGGCTGGCCGACGCCGTTCTGACTGAGCCATTCGACGATCTTTCGTTTTGCTTCGGGCGTGGGCAAACCGTCAATAATCGGGGAGTTGATGGCGGTGCCGTCGCCGACATATCCAATCGATTGCTCCGGCGTCAGGTAGGGACCCTGAACCACCGGAATAATCGGCAGATTGAATTTGCGAGCGAACTCGAGATCGCGCTCGTCGTGTCCGGGCACACCCATGATCGCGCCGGTGCCGTAACCGAGCAGAACATAATCAGCCACCCAGATCGGAATCTTCTGGTTAGTCACCGGATTGATCGCGTAGGCGCCGGTGAACACGCCGGTCTTATCTTTCGAGAGTTCGGTGCGCTCCAAATCGCTCTTGCGTGATGTCCGTTCTCGATAGGCCCGGACTTCCGGCCATTGCTCTTCGGTTACGATCAGATCGACTAACGAGTGTTCCGGCGCGAGTACCATGTAAGTGGCGCCATAAAGTGTATCCGGCCGGGTGCTGAACACCCGGATGGTGGGGCAAGTTTCCAACTTGCCTTGTTTCTCGATTGGCAAGTTAGAAACTTGCGCCACTTTAAAATCAATCTCGGCGCCTTCGCTGCGGCCGATCCAGTTCCGCTGTAACAGCTTGAGTGATTCGGACCATTCCAGTCCGTCCAGGTCCTTGATCAAACGCTCGGCGTAAGCGGTAATTCGTAACATCCACTGCCGCATGGGTTTCCGTTCGACCGGAAAGCCGCCCACTTCGCTCTTTCCATCAACCACTTCCTCGTTAGCCAAAACGGTTCCCAGCTGCGGACACCAGTTGACCGGCACTTCCGCCACATAAGCGAGACGCACCCGATCTGGATCCTCGCCCTGGTAGGTAGTGACCGGCTCGGCCTTGCCGGTTTCAGGATTAAACCAGGAATTGTAAATCTTCAGGAAAATCCACTGGGTCCACTTGTAGTAGCGCGGATCGGTAGTGTTGACCTCGCGCCGCCAGTCGTAGGAAAAGCCAATCCGTTTGAGCTGCGATTTGAACTTGGCAACGTTATCGCGGGTCGTTAGGGCCGGATGTTGCCCGGTTTTGATAGCATATTGTTCCGCCGGCAAGCCAAACGCATCCCAACCCATCGGATGCAGCACATTGAAACCGCGAAAGCGTTTGTAACGCGCCACAATATCCGTCGCGGTGTAACCCTCGGGGTGGCCAACATGCAATCCAGCGCCGCTCGGGTAAGGAAACATATCCAGCACATAAAACTTTGGCTTCGCCGCATCGAAATTCGATTCGCCCGGGTTAGGCGCGTGAAACGAGCGCTTTTCGTCCCAAATCTTTTGCCACTTGGGCTCAATGAAATCGAATGGATACGGTTTTCTTCGTTCGCTCATGGGACCAGGGAGAAGTTCAGCGAATCAGGAAATCAGCAAAGCGGGAATTTTCGAAATTTTTCGGCTTGTTTGTAGCGGCGGTCTATGACCGTCGCATTATTTCTCAACCAGCAACCATTCATGCGACGGTCACAGACCGCCGCTACAGTGAGGCCTTGAACCAGCCCGTTTTGATCATTGCCACGCGCAATTCGCACAAGACCCTGGAGATCCAGGAAATTCTGGGTCCCGAGTTCATGGTTCGCGACCTGTCGAGCTTTTCCGATATCCCGGAGATTGCGGAGACCGGGAAGACGTTTGAGGAAAACGCGATTTTAAAGGCGGTCACGGTTTCGCAACTGGTCGGCGATATAGTGCTGGCGGATGACTCCGGCCTCGAAGTGGACGCATTGGGCGGCGCGCCGGGTGTCTATTCCGCACGTTATGCCGGCGAGCCGAGCAACGACCGCCGCAATAATGAAAAGTTATTGCAGGAATTGGAGCGCGTTGATCCGCAGAAACTCAGGCGCCAGGCAAGATTTCGGTGTGTCTTAGCAATCGCCAGGGCCGGCAACGTTCTCAAGACATTCAGTGGCGAGGTGGAAGGAACGATCGGCGCCGCACCTCGTGGATCCGGAGGGTTTGGTTATGATCCGCTGTTTATACCAAATGGTTTCGCTCAAACGTTTGGAGAGTTACCGCCGTCCATCAAAAACGAGTTGAGCCATCGCGGGCGCGCATTCTCGCGGGCGATGCCGTTCCTCAGTGGCTTGGCCCGGAAATAGATTTTATCTCCGGACAGGACACTAAAACTGCACCCCGTACATGGTGAACGTAAACGGGATCCTGATTTGCGACGGCGAACCGTTGCGAAAACGCCAGCGCTTGAACGCAGACAGGGCGGAGTTATCGAGC
>DATFCK010000178.1:0-4799 GCA_035253185.1 Chthoniobacterales bacterium
ATCGATGAAGCGACTTTGACTGCGGACGAGGACGATTTCTACGGCGCATTTTCGCTCTCAAAACCGACCCAAGGCTGGCCGCTCGGAGATTATCGAGTCGATATTTATAAGGGCGATCAAGTCGCAACCTCCGTCAATTTCATCATCGAAGACGAGCCGGATCAATCCGACAACGCGGAGGAAGAGAGTGAGGCCGAGCCGGAGGAAAGTCCTGCGCAGCCGTAGTCAGATCGGTTAACAATCGCGCAAGTCGGTAGCTTGCGAATGTGATTAAACCCCGGCGTCCGTTGGCGGGTGCGAATTACAATCGCGATCTGATCTGATCGCCTAACGAATGATTCAAATTGATGTGTTGAAGCCCGAGCTCACCCGGGCCGAAGAAGCGGTTCGCAAGAGCGAGGAGCGGTACCGCGAACTGCTGGCGTCGATTACCGACTACATCTATTCGGTTCGTCTCCAAGACGGGGTGGTCGTCGAAACGTCGCATGGCCCGGGCTGCCTGGCGGTCACAGGTTATCGGCCCGATGAGTACAAGAATGACCCGGATTTATGGCACCGAATGGTGCACCCCGACGATACCGCGACGGTCGTTGCCAATGCTGCCGAAATGGCCCGAGGAAAGGTTCCACCGACAATTGAGCATCGTATTTTTCACCGGGACGGCTCCATTCGCTGGGTGCGAAATCAACGTGTGCCGTATTATACCGCCGAAGGACTTCTGGCCGGTTACGACGGACTGGTTTCGGACATCACTCCGCGGAAAACAGCGGAGGAAAAATTGACCGAGGCCAATACTCGATTGCGCGAAGTGCTGGCCAGCCTAACGAAATCACACGAAGAACTCCAAATCGCCCAGATGCAATTGATTGAGGCCGAGAAAATGCAGACGGTAGGACGCCTCGCAGCCGGTGTCGCGCACGAAGTTAAAAATCCGCTCGCAGTTCTGCAAATGGGAATTGGCTTTCTCAACAAAAGGGTCACTAACGAAGACGCGAACGCCGTATTTGTGCTCAAGGAGATGGGGGAAGCGGTTGACCGGGCCGACGGTGTGGTCAGTGATCTGCTGGAGTTTGCGTCGCCCAAAGAACTCGATCTCGAAGAGACCGACATCGAAGCGTTGGTCCGACAATCGTTGCGATTCGTTAAGCACGAAATCAACGCCGCCAAGGTGAAACTGGCCACAAATTACGCCGGGCGACTGCCCAGTTGTCGCCTCGACCGCAACAAGATTAAACAGGTGCTGGTAAATCTTTTCGTTAACGCCTGCCACGCCATGCCGGAGGGTGGAACGCTTGAGGTAAGCACCCGCTGCTTCCAGCTGATCAAGGACGAGGAGGGGAGCGGGGCACGACCTGGATGTCAGTTCCGCGCCGGAGACACCGTGTTCATCATTGAGATCGCCGATACCGGCGTGGGAATTCCGCCCGATCAGTTGTCGCGAGTATTCGATCCATATTTCACCACCAAGTCGTCCACCGGAAAAGGAACCGGTCTCGGCCTCACCGTAACCAAAACCATTATTGATCTGCATGGCGGCCGCATTCACATCGCCAATCGTCCCGGCGGTGGTGTTGCGGTCACCGTCGCCTTAAAAAACCGTGAAAAATCGTAAACCGCGAATTCTGCTTGTAGACGATGAGGAAAGCTTCACCAAAGTGACGCAGCTGACGCTCACCGATTACGATATTGTGATCGAAAACGATTCCGCGCGTGCGCTCGAACGCGCGCGCGAGTTCAAGCCGGATCTCATTTTGTTGGATGTGATGATGCCAAACTTCGATGGCGGCGACGTCGCAGCCCAAATCCGACAGGAGGCCGATTTGAAACAGGTGCCGGTTGTTTTTCTTACCGCGCTGGTTACCCATAAAGAAAGCGCCAAGCGTCCTGTCATGGGCGGCTACCCGTTTATCGCAAAACCAGTCACACCGGAGCTGTTAGCTCAGAAAATTGAGAAGCATCTGCGGGCGGCAAAGCCGCAGTGATGGTGCAGCTTTTCAGTCAGGACGCTGGTCCGTCCGCTCGAGCGCGAAACCGATTGCGCCCGTCGCCGGCAAACGGCCGGAACGCGCGCGCGGGAATAAGAGAAAAAGCGAGCTGGGCCCGCCTTGCTCTCGCGGTTTCTGCGCGGATTTAGGATTCCCGCCACAGCCGGGCACCAGAGTCGATTCGAATCAAGGGCGCGGGGGCTAATTCATGAGCAGAAGGTTGACCAGGATCGGGGCATACGCGGCGGCGCTAGCTGCAATAATAGCCGGTGCGCCTTTGACCAACGCCCAGGTCGGCGTGGCGCAAGTCACCTTTGATGTCACCCTGCCCGCAAATACTCCGCCGAGCGACACGATTTACGTAGCCGGTAATTTTCAAAATTGGGATCCCAGCGCCACCCCTCTAACTCGTGACAGCCCGACTCATGCGTCTGGCATGGTTACCACCACCGAAGGTAACGCGCTGGAGTTTAAGTTTACCCGCGGCAGCTGGGAGAAAGTTGAAAAAGCCAGCGACTGCAGCGAAGTCGCGAATCGGACGGCGACAGCGACTAACAACAGCACCATAACAGTAACGATCGCAAACTGGGCGGACGTGTGCGTTCCGTTTTATGATAATCGCGCCACGAAAATTCACCGAAGTACGACATCCCTCGGGGTAGCCAAGGATTTTTACGTGTATATCCCGGCCGACTACTCCGCTTCACCCGGCCGTCGTTATCCGGCTCTTTATCTTTTTCGCGGACACGAAACCGAGTGGATCAACAAGAATCAGGACTCGACTCGCGGCGGACACAACATAATCGACGTTTACGAGCAGCTACGCGCGACCGGCCAGGTTGGGCCCATGATCCTGGTATTCCCCGGAATCAGCAGCGACGATAATTCCGTGTCCGGCATGGTTACGAATTTCAAATCGCCGGAGCTGACTGCGGCGCCCGGTATCGGGAATGGCCGATTCGAAGATTACCTGTTGAACGACGTTATCGGCTATGTTGACGCCAACTATCGAACGGTTGCGACCAAACTTGGTCGCGGCGTTGACGGATTCTCGTTAGGCGGATTTATGAGCGCGAAGATCGCGGCCCAGCATCCGGAGTTGTTCAAAACGGTCGGGCTGTTCGATGGCACTCATTTCTATTCGCGAGTCAACTGCCAAATGGTAGACGTCGCCGATCAAACGTTCCTCAATGCCATGTTTGATCCGGTTTTTGGAACCCCGCGTGACACCGCCTTCGCCGCCTTGAATAACGGGCCAAGCCTGGTTTGCGCCGGCACTGCTGCCCAGATGCAGAGCATGCATTGGTTCGTTCAGTACGGGCCGCTCAGTTCCGAACCTAACGATGCTAATTATCTGCGGGGCGATCATCTGATGCAAAAACTGACTGCCCAGGGTGTCAGCAATGAAATTACGGCAGTTCTGGAGGGCGGCCATAATTGGGCCACGGCCGATGAACACATGCGCCAAACGCTGCCATTGCATTGGAATGTATTGAATCCGGCTACCGCATACCCATTGCGCACGGAATCTGTCGCCCATGAGCAAGACGGAACCTTCGTGGTTACTGGTTCCGGAGTTCCATTGCAGGAATACACCGTGGAGACAACAACGATGCTGACGACTGGATTTACCGCGGCCACCACCATCAGCGCCGATGGCGCCGGGAAGCTGAATTTTCAGGATCAGAACGAAAACGCTTCGTCTCGCCGGTTCTTTCGATTGGTTTCGCCATAATCCTTCACAGCAAGGATGGGTGTTGAAATTCCGGAGCGCAGCGACGCCTCCGCTCGCGTTCTTGTTATATGAATACGGAGACAACTCTCATCACCGGGGCGAGCAGTGGAATCGGCTTTCATCTGGCGCGGCAGTTCGCCCGCCATCAACATCCCTTGGTACTGGTTGCGCCGGTTGAATCCGAGCTGAAGGAAATCGCCGCCGACCTCGGCGATCAGCACGGCGTTTCAGTGCAGGTTATTGCTAAAGACCTGGAGCAGCCGGGCGCGGCCGACGAAATTTTCAGCGAGTTGGCCGCCGACGGCGTTGAAATCGAAATTCTGGTCAACAACGCCGGGCACGGCCAGAAGGGCCGATTCTGGGATATTCCGGTGGAGAGGGATTTATCAATCGTTAGCCTCAATATTGAGGCAGTGTTGCGCCTGACGAAGTTATTCTTGCAGCCGATGATACAACGGGGGCGCGGGCGCATTCTGAATGTCGCCTCCATCGCGGGGTTCGAGCCGGGGCCTTTGCTCGCAGTGTATCACGCTTCGAAAGCATTTGTGTTGTCCTGGAGCGAGGCGCTGGCCACGGAACTGAAAGACAATAATACCGGCGTTAGCCTAACCACGTTGTGTCCGGGGCCTACCGATACGGATTTTTTCGAAAAAGCCGATATGGTTGCGACCCGGGCATTCCAGAAGGCCGATGTCATGCCTCCGCAGGAGGTAGCAGAAGCCGGTTATAAGGCGTTGATGGACGGAGATCGGCTTATCGTTCCCGGCGCGGCAAATAAGGCTATCGTGTTTTCGAGACGCTTCCTGCCGGCAACTGCCCAGGCGAAGATGCACGAAAAGTTGTATAGCGACGTCAAGCCGGAAGACATGAAGCGTCTCCCGCACGAAATAGAGGCAGAAGAGGAGGCAAAAAACAAATAGTTTGGTGTTTCCCTCAGTAGCGGCGGCTCATTGAGCCGGCAGGCGATTAAGCACCACCGCTATCCCACTGCGGGGCGGGTCATTCCCCGCGATTGGGTTGTGGGGGCGCATCATTTCTTCTCTCGCGTCATGCTTGCGTTCGCGTTTATCTTTGTTCAG
>DATFCK010000179.1:0-4998 GCA_035253185.1 Chthoniobacterales bacterium
ATTTGGAGTTCTTTGGCGTCGATGATGTGGTCCATTTTTAAGAGGCCCGGAGTTTAGTGTTTTGGGTGAGCGAAATGAAAGAACAAATTTTGGGGGCCGTTAGTTCGGCTGTGGGGACTTTCGCCGTCCTCTGCGTTAAAACCTTTCGAGCGTTCCGCGAACCGCAGCTTTATCTTGTTACCCGTACACCGCACTTAACGAGTCCGGCGGCGGCTCCGAGTGACGGTTTGCCGTTCGTCGGCTAAGGCGAAGTCGATCTGGCGTTTAAATCGATCCACCCGGCTGACATATACTCGAAGATCGTCGCCGACCTGAAGTCGACGCCGGGACCGGCGACCAATCAGCCGGCGTTGCCCATTGTCGAATACATAGAAATCGTCGGTAAGCGAGGAAATGTGGACAAGGCCGCTCATCACCACATCTGGCAATTCGATGACCAGTCCGTAGTTGCGGACATCGGTCACCACTGCCCGAAATACCTGCGGATTGCGCTGCGCCAGTTGCTGCTCGAAGAATTCCAGCTTCTTCATTTTCACTGCTTCAATTTCAGCTTCAGCCGCGTTGCGCTCAGTGGCGGAGATATGTTCGGACAAACTGGCCAGATCGCCGACCTCGGCAGCCGAGCGACCGCCTTTGGCCATTCCGGCGAGAGACCGGTGTGCCACCAGATCGGCATAGCGCCGAATCGGGCTGGTGAAATGCAGGTAATTCGATTTGGCGAGGCCGTAATGTCCCAATGGTTTAGGGAGGTAATGCGCCCGGCGAAGGCTTTTCAGCAGGCCGACTTTGAGCGCTGGTTCTTCGGGTTTGTCTTTGATCGTCGCCAGAAACCGCTGCAGCTCCGAGCGAACGCTAAGATCGCCAACCTTGTAACCGTGACTCAATATAAACTCGCGGTATTCCCCAAGCTTTTCCGGATCCGGATCTTCGTGAACACGATAAATGGTGGGAATGCCTCGATTACGCAGCTCCCGCGCGACCTGCTCATTGGCCACCAGCATGAACTCTTCGATGAGCTGATGCGATTCGTCGTTCTCGATGCGTTCCAGGGCGATGGGTTTACCGTTTTTATCAAGGCGGACTTTGATTTCCGGAAAATCGAGTTCCAGTGATCCATGTTGAAAGCGCTTTTTGCGCAGCAAAGCCGCCAATTCCCACGCCCGATGCAAACGGTCCGTTAGTTCGTCGCCGGCGGACCCTTTCAAGAGTGCATACGCTTGTTTGTACGTGAGCCGATGCGCGCTTCGGATTACGCTCCGGGCGAAGCGAACCTTTTTCACATTCGCATTTTGATCGAATTGAACGAATACCGAGTGAGTCAGACGATCCACACCCGGATTCAGACTGCAGACGCCATTGCTCAACCGCTCGGGCAACATCGGAATCACCCGGTCCGGAAGATACACGCTATTTCCGCGACGCCGCGCTTCGCGGTCGAGCGCGGTGCCAGGGGTAACGTAGGCGGCTACGTCCGCGATATGGACCCCGAGCTCCCATCCGCCGCTCGTTAGTTTTTCAACGTTGATGGCATCATCGAAGTCGCGGGCATCATCGGGATCAATTGTAATAATAAAATCACTGCGCAAATCCTCCCGGCCATTTAACGCGCTGGCGGGCACTTCGGTCGGAATACGGTTCGCTTCATCGCGCACGCTCTTTGGGAATTCCGTCGGCAGGTGGAAGTTCCTAACGATTGAAAGGAGATCGACGCCCGGGGCGTCGGCGGGGCCGAGCACTTCGACGATTTCGCCTTCGGGATTAACATGACGCGACTCCCAGGAAATTAGCCGAACCACGACTTTGTCGCCCGGGCGGGGGGCGGTAGCGGCGGTCTGGCGGTCACGCCGTGACTCTGCGGAGGCCGGCGATCGCCGACCCTCCGTGGCATCCTTCTTCCGGCGGTGGCCGGCCGCGGCTGCCGGCGCCACATATATATTATGAACCAGCCGCGGATCGTCAGGGATGACGTAATGAAAGTTTCGCGACTGCTGCAATGTGCCGACCAGGGTGTCGTGGGCGCGTTCGAGAATGCGGATGACGCGTCCCTCCGTTTTCAGGCCCCGATCGCTCCGGCGCCGCGGAGCCACATCGCGGTTAATCCGGGCCACTACCCGGTCGCCGTGCATCGCGGTGCCGGTATTCTCGGCAGCTACGAAAATGTCCGGCTCGCCCGGTTTCTCGCTCGCCAAGAACCCGAAACCAGCCTGGTGAATCGAAATGGTGCCGGTAACAAGATCAGCTTCTGATGGCAGGACGTAGCGATTCTTGCGAATGCGCGCGATGGCTCCCGAGCGTTCGAGTCCCCGCAGTTCGCGTCGAAAGGCCGCCCGCTGGCTGGAGTTGATTCCCAATCGTCTGGCCATCTCGGCCTTATCCAACGGCCGGTATTCGGGCTCGCGCAGTAACGCGAGTACCAACTCTTTTAGGTCAGGTGCATTTCGGGGCATGGCCAGCGGGTCATGATAAACGTCGGAATGACATTGTCGCGCTTCATTATTCTGGCGACGGCATTAGTCGTTCGAATAACATTAACCCTATGTTAGTCTGAGATAATGGGTGAGCGACTGTGGAAGATCGGCAATCGGACACTGGATCTTTCGCAGCGGGGATTAATCATGGGAATACTGAACGTCACGCCTGATTCGTTCTCCGACGGTGGCGAATTTTTGTCGGTAGAACGAGCAGTCGAGCACGGTGTTGAGATGGCGACAGCGGGTGCCGACATCGTGGACATTGGCGGCGAATCAACCCGGCCCCGGGCCGAGCCCGTTAGTCTGGAGGAGGAATTGGGTCGAGTCATGCCGGTAATCGAAAAGCTGCGAGCCAAGACCGAGGTAACGCTTTCCATTGATACATCGAAGGCGGAAGTGGCCAAAGCGGCGATCAAGGCCGGAGCGACCATTGTTAACGATGTGACCGGCGGCCGCGCGGACCGCGACATGCTACCAGTGGTGGCGGAACACCGCGCCGGTCTGATCGTTATGCATATGCAGGGCACGCCACAAACAATGCAGATCGATCCGCGCTACGACAATGTGGTGAGCGAGGTGGCTGATTTTTTTCGACAACAATATACATGCGCCATAGAATGCGGCGTAGATCCCATGGCTATTGCGTTTGATCCGGGAATTGGGTTCGGTAAGACGCTGACGCATAACCTGGCTTTGCTCGGAAAGTTCGAGCAACTTCGAGTTTACGATCGACCGCTGGTGGTGGGGGTCTCGCGAAAGAGTTTTTTGACCAAAGTGACCGGGAGTTCTGAAATGCCAGCCAAAGTTGCCGCCACCGCCGCTTTAACCGCGCTGCTTTGGGATCGCGGCGCTCAGATATTTCGCGTCCATGATGTAGCCGAAAACGTTGCCGCCTTGCGGGCGGCAGAAGCGCTTTCAACCACGGGATGATACTTCACGACATCGGGCAATTGTTTTTGAGGGGCTGGCGCAGCGCCTTCGAAATTCTTCTGCTCAGTGTCGTTATCTACTACGGATATCTTTATTTTCGCGGCACCCGCGGAGCCAAGGTCTTGACCGGCCTTGCCATCATCTTTCTCACCCTGACCTTGATTTCCACCTTGCTGAACCTGGTGGTCATCGGCTGGATCGTGCGAAGTCTGTCCGCATTCCTGGCCCTGGCCTCGGTGGTTATTTTTCAGCCTGAACTTCGCCGCGCTCTGGCCGAGGTAGGCGGGCATCCAATCTTTTCCCTAACGAGTGAGAAACGCGAAACAGTGCATGACATCGCCGAAGCGGTGACCCAACTGGCAAACAAGCAATTTGGCGCCTTGATCGCGATTGAACGGGATACCTCGATCCGGGTGTACGAAGAAACCGGTGTCGCAATGGATGCCGAATTTTCGGTTGAATTGCTGCTTACGCTTTTTCATCCCAAGGCGGCATTGCACGACGGCGGGGTGATCGTGCGCAACGGGCGAGTGGCCGCGGCGGCATGCATTTTTCCGGTTAGCCAGCGGGAAACACTTGACCGCTCATTGGGTCTGCGACATCGGGCGGGCCTCGGGATTACGGAGGAGTCGGATGCGGTGGCGGTAGTGGTCTCAGAAGAAACGGGCGGCATCTCCATTTGTCATCGGCGCCGAATCGAGCGCAATTTCACGCCGGAGACGTTCCGGCAGAGGATCGCGGAGATTCTCTTGCACAGTAACTATGAAGAACCTCATCCTGAAAAACTGGCAGGCGAAGCTGATCTCCCTGCTACTCGCGACCACGCTTTGGTACCTGATCAAGAAGAACGTCGCGACAACCCCCTCGCAGTCTGACATGCGAAATGACGCGCCGGTGAGCGAACGCCGGTAACGTTACATCGATAGAGCAAAATCTTGCCCTATGACAGCTGGACGAGCCGCTACATCGGCCGATGGTCTCAACATCAGCAGCGTTAGCTGCTCAAAAACGACATTAATGACTCCGAATTCCCGGAGTTTGCCTAACATCGAGCACGAGAAAGCCCACCTAACAAGGGTGCGGCTCGAACCGCGCCGCGAAAATTAGCGCAAGAAGCGACCCAGATTTTCCCGTTCCCAGCGCCGGGCCCGATGGTACCCGCGAAACTTTCGTTCCCGCCGGTTGAACTCTTCGGTGTGAACGCGGCGGCGCCCATTGGCGAGTTCTTCGTCCGGCACCACCGAATGCAACATTTCGTGATACAGGATGTAGCGCAGAAACCACGGAGGAACAAAAGCCTGATCGAGTTGCGGATTGATTCGGATGACGCGGTCTTCTTCCTGAATCGTCCCGAATACGAAATAATCCTTCGGCCGCTGCTTGCGCCGGCGACCCCATTTTACCTGATAGCCGCGAAGTCGACCGCTGAAATAACGGTCATTGAGTTGATCAAAGATACGTTGGAGATCGAAATGTTTTCCTTCGTGCGGAAGGTAAAACTGCCGCTGCAGCGGAAATTCGGAATGCGCAATTTTTCGCTTGGTCTTCTTAGCTTTACCCATAGGTCCCTTTCTACCGCCGGCTGCGACCATACATT
>DATFCK010000180.1:0-14422 GCA_035253185.1 Chthoniobacterales bacterium
TCGGGTCCCGCCGCGACTGGGCGAATATTACCGCACAGTGGAAAAGCTTCCCCTTATCGATGTGCCGACCGGTCCGCATTCGCGGCGGAGATTGTTGGCCTTTAAATTAGCCGGCCGGTTGCATCAAATCGCGCCGCTTCCCTCCGCAGCCCCTTAACATTGGCGCCCACGCTATGGGCAATGTGCAAGCTCAATGCCCCCATATCGAGCGATGCTTTGGGTTCGCGCGGATATTGATTGTAAAGCCACCAGTTAGGCGCCGATCGAAGCCCGACTCGAATTCCGATTTTAGCCAGCCACACCGCCAGCGCTGGTTTGAGACTATGATCGAAAAAAATGGCCACATCGAAATTTGCGGCGGCCCGTATTTTGGATCCGATTTCCCATGCGGAATCTGCTTTCCGCCACTCCAGCACAGCTTCGACAATCCCGGAATTTTTCCAAACTTCCGCCGCTTCACCGGGGGTCAGAACTGCCAGCCAGGTATCGGGCCGGCCGCGCTTGATGGCGTTCGTCGCCGGCAAAGTTTTTTCGGCTTCTTCGGAGGTTGCCGGCGACACAATCAGGATCCGAAATCGATCGAGCGTGGCGTCATCAAAGTCCGGAGGAAAAAAAACCGGCCTAACGTTACGCGAGAGCAAAAAGTGGGGACGCAGCGGTTTCCACCGGTTGTGAGCCCAGAGCCAGTCCGCGGGCTGGCGACGGATCTGCTCTTCCAGCAGGCGGTTGATTTGAGCGGTAAGAAGCTCAGGATCGTCGGTTGCCGGATAAAGCGCATCGGAAACGGTTAGTTTCCAACGAGCCCGACCGATCGTGTTCATGGCCAACGGCACAACCGGGCAACCGGTGCGAAGGGCAAGCCGGGCGGGAAGTGTCGAAGAAGATGTTAGGCGTCCGAACAGCGGCGACCACAATCCGGAATAACCGGCGCTTTGATCGACCAGGACGCCGACCGCGCCGCCTTCCTGCAGGAATCGAACACAGCTTAAGAGCTCGCTCCGGCGATCGAACAACGCGATTCCGGCTTTCGCTCGCTCGGTCCGCATGTAACGGTCGATATAAGGATTCGCCAGAGTTTGATAAACCGCCCCAAACCGGTATTCGGGAAACCTTTGTCCCAGATGACTGTACAATTCCCAATTGCCGATATGACTAATCAAGGCAATCCAGCCCTTTGGCAGATGTATGGCCGGGATGTCGGCCGCGATGCGCTCCCAAATCTTCTGGTGCGACAAGGTGGAGGCTTTGAAACCGGAGAGCAGATTGGCACCGACTAATTGGAAATGCCGGCGGTTCAGCGCCCCTAACTGTGCTTCGGACATTTCCCGGCCGAACGCGAGGCGCAGATTAGTCAGGGCGACGGCGCGACGCCTGAATAGGACTCGATAGGCGAGCTCGCCGCCGGCTTTTCCGATTACAAATGCGCAGTCAAGCGGCAGGAGACGTATGAGCCAGATACCGAGGCGAAAAATCAGGTAGGAAAAAAGATGGAAACCGCGAATCGCGAACCGCATCGTGAGGATGTTACGGTGACGAAGCGCGACTCAGACCGCCACTCTTTCGAGTTCGGCGCCGCGCCGGGTTTCGCTTAACATCTCCTCCACGATCTGGGCGGTGCGTTCGATGGGCGATATCGGCAACTCCGAACCGAGCGCGTGATGAATAAGCGCATAATCTTGCAGCATTCGGGCGCGGACCGACTCATCAGTCAGTAGCGGCATCAACGCTTCGGCAATTTTTTGCGGCTGGCAATGTAGACCGATCAATTCCGGCACCACCTGCCGCTTGAGAATAATGTTAGGCATGGCGATGAAAGGAATCCACCGCCAGGCCCATAGTACAACCCATTCCAGCCGGCCGATGGCGGAGACATCGTAAACCGTTACCTGGGGCGCGCCGGCAACCACCGCTTCCAGTGTTCCGGTTCCCGTTTTCACCACCGCAGCATCTGACGCGCGCAAAACCTCCTTGGCGCATTCAGTCACGATTTTGATCCAGCTCGGAAGATATTTCCGGGCTTCATCGGCGAGTTCGGCCGGAGCCACGGCAATGAATTTCGCCGGCAATTTTTGGCTGACGATTTCGGCTGCGCCCGCCATCCGCTCAGCCATTACCCGAATTTCAGTCGGCCGCGAGCCGGGTAGCAGTGCAACCAGCTTTTCGTTAGGCGCAACTCCAAATTGTTGGCGAAGCCTCGGCCGGTCCTGGGCCGGCGGAATATCGTCCAAAGTCGCGTGGCCGACCCATTCGGCATCGGCTCCCGCTTTGCGAAGCCGTTTGGCCGACCACTCAAATGGAGTGGCAATCCGGGTTACAAAAGGAACAATTCCGAGCGCCTGCGGCCCGCTGCGTTGCCATGAGCGCGGAGGAAAATAGTAAAGCGTCTGAATCCGGCGGCGATGGAATCCAGGCAGCACCCGGCTGTTGAACGCGCCCCAGTCGCACAAAACCGCAAGATCGATGCGGTGAGAGTCCACAAATTCCCACAGCCGGTCGCGCAGTTTCCGGCATTTGAAGTAAATCTGTAACGACGACAAAAGTCCGATTGCGCTTCGATTCGTGGTGTCGGCCAGGAAACATCCGTCGCCTGATTGCGAGACCACTTCTTTCAACCGTCTTCCTCCGAGCGCGTGCAGCGTCAGGCTGGGGTCGCGCGCCAGAAGGGCGCGGCCTAGCGCGGCGGCGTGGACATCCCCTGACACGTCACCGGCTAGAAATAGAATGGAGGATCCGTTTTCAGACATGGGAAACCGGGGAAAGAATTGGGCAGTCTCTGTTCCATGCCAAGTGGCCGTTTGATTTCAAGGAAAAATATTGCGAATAACGGGTAACCGGTGGCATTGTCCGCGTCCCCCAAACCGTAAAAAGGCTTTGCACTACCTTCTCGCTATCATTCGTTTCAGCGTCCAATATTTGCGCCGCTATTGGCCGGCGCTGATCGCTGGTATCTTCTTTTCAATCGTTTTTGGACTGTCAAATGGTGCCCTAATCTGGGGGACAAAGACCATTTTGGAGCGGCTTAGCCCGGCGCCGGTTCACCAACAAGGGTGGAGCGACGAAGCCGGCCCCTCGTGGGTTCCCGGCGTGCCCCAGCGGCTGGCCGCAGCTACCCACAATCTGGTGGATCCATGGCTGCCCCGGGTGGGACGCAACATCGATGCCGGCCAGGTGATAGGTGGCGTTTTGTTCCTGCCCCTCCTCATCGGCCTGCGCGGCCTCAGTCGTTACCTGAGCGCATGGTCCATGGCTTTTGTGAGCGAAAATGTGGTTAACGATCTGCGGTGCGATGTTTTGCAAAAATTGCAGAGTCTCTCCATGGATTATTTCAATCGGGCCAGGATGGGGGATCTGCTTCAGCGGATCAACGGTGACACCGCCGCGCTGAATCGCTGCCTCAGTCTCGGTTTCACCGATTCGTTAACTCAACCATTCGCGATGATCGGCATTGCCCTCAACCTTTTCCTCATTGATTGGAGATTGACGATCTGCGCTTTGCTGTTAACGCCGCTTTGCCTCATCCCCATTGCCAAATTGGGCAAGCGCGCTCGCAGCGCTGCTTCGGTTGGCGTGCGCGCCACGATCTCGCAATCGAGTTTACTGGTTGAAATGCTTAACGGCATTCGCGTGGTGAAGGCGCTGAACCTGGAAGCCGAACAGACGAGTCGTTACCGCGCTTTCTCCAAAGAGTTGGTGCAATCCAGCATTAAAAGCACGCAGGCCCGCGAGCAGATTAATCCAATCATCGAGACATTTTCGATGTTCGGCCTTGGGCTTCTGATCATTTACGTCTTCTACAGCCATCGCACGACACCGGAAATGGTCGCTTTCCTGGCCGGAATGCTTCTGTTCTTTGGTCCGGTCAAAAGATTGGCCTCGCTGCACCTGCTTTTGCAGGAATCAAAAATCGGAGTGGACCGTCTCAGCCAGGTTCTCGCCGAACAACCGAGCGTCAAAGAGAAGCCGAACGCGAAACCGCTTCCGGCATTTACGTCGTCGATCGCCTTTCGGGGGGTGAGCTTTGCCTACGCAACCCAACCGGTGCTGGAACAAATCGACCTCGAAATCCGGCGTGGCACCCGGCTCGGTATCGCCGGCGAAAATGGGTCGGGGAAGAGCACGCTGGTTAACCTGATGCTCCGATTTTATGATCCGACCAGCGGTACGGTCGAAATCGACGGCGTAGACCTGCGCGACGTCCGTGTGCCCGATCTCCGTAACTTGATCGGGCTCGTTAGTCAGGAAGTCGTGATCTTCGATCAATCGATTGCTGAAAATATCGCCTGCGCCAAACCGGGCACAACCCGCGAGGAAATTGAAGCTGCCGCCAAACTAGCCGGCTGCCACGAATTTATCACCGGCCTTGCCGATGGTTATGAAACGCGGGTGGGTGAACGCGGTCTGCGTTTGTCCGGTGGCCAGCGCCAGCGTGTTTCCATTGCCCGGGCCTTCATCCGCGACGCTCCGATCATCATCCTCGATGAAGCCACTGCCTCGCTCGATGCGCGGGCCGAGGCCGACATCCAGGCGGCTGTCGATAGGCTGGAGGAACATCGAACGGTTATTTGCGTAGCTCACCGGCTTTCCACCTTGTCGGCAATGGACCGCATCGTAGTGCTGGCGGCCGGCCGGATTGTGGAAGAAGGGACTTACCGGCAGTTACTGGCGGGGGATGGACCATTTTCGCGCATGGCCCGGCAGCAGGGCTTGACCCTGACCGCGCACGATCTCGAGTTCGCCGAATCCGAACTGTCAGCCTAACTAATGGTTCGCTGGTCGACCTCCCTGTTCGGGTTCGTTGCCGCGGCTACCGCCGCATTTGCCCAGGACGCCGGTCCGCCTCTGCAACACATTGCCTTCGGGTCGTGTAATCGCGATTATAAACCCCAACCTCTATGGAAACCGATCCGGGAATGTAAACCGGACCTTTGGATCTGGCTGGGCGACATTGTTTATGGCGAGGCCGATGATCTAGCCGGCCTGGCGCAGAAATATCAGCACGAAAAAAATATGCCGGGTTACCAGGCGCTTCGGCAGCAGTGCCGCGTGATCGGTATCTGGGACGACAACGATTATGGCGTAAACGACGGCGGAAAAAAGAACGCTAACAAGGCAGAATCTCAGCGGCTCCTGCTCGATTTCCTGGATGAACCCGCTGATAGCCCGCGTCGAACCCAGGCCGGAGTGTACGCCTCCTACGTTTTTGGTCCCCCTGGAAAACGGGTGAAGATCATCCTGCTCGATGGCCGTTATTATCGCGAACGCCCCGGCGCCAAGAGCGACATTCTTGGCGAGCCACAATGGCAGTGGCTGGAGCAGCAACTAACCAATAGCGACGCTGACGTTCATATTATCGGGTCGGGTACCCAGGTGATCGCCAGCGAACATCCCTACGAAAAATGGGCCGATTTTCCGAAATCCCGTCAGCGATTGTTTGATTTGCTGGCCAAGACCAAGCCCAGCAACGTGATTTTCATCACCGGCGACCGGCATTTGGGCGAAATTTCGAAAACAGTTGACCCGCGAATTCCCCAGACGATCTACGATATCACCTCGAGCGGCATGACCCATCACGCCACCAACAGCTGGTTTTACAATTTTAATCGTGAAACCAACCATTCCCGGTGCGGCCAGAATTACGTGGATCTGAACTTCGGTTTGCTTTTGTTTGACTGGGATGCATCGACGCCCGCCGTCACCCTGCAAATCCGCGATGCCGCCAATACCGTTCGCGCTGAACAAAAGTTTAACCTCGCGGTGAAAGCTGCTCGTTAGACTGTTACTTGTTTGATGTTGCGATTGTAGCCGGACGAATCTAATCATGACAGGCATGTCGAAATCACTGGGCTGGCTGGCCTCTGAACTGGGGGGTGAAATTCTCGGCAACCCGGAGATCGAGATTCGGCGTGTCGTCCATCCGGCCTTTGCCGAGGATGAGCATGATCTGGCGCTCGTTTACAGCATGTCAGTGGCGCCGATCGTCCAATCGAGGAAAATCCAAACCGCGCTGGTGCCATTGCAACCGGAAGTTCCCGGTATTCCAAATCAACTTAAGGTTGCGCGCCCGCGGGTGGCCCTGGCCCGGCTGTTGCAAATTTTCGCGCGGCCACCGGTCACCGCGCCTGGTATTCATCCATCAGCGGTAATCGATCCCAGCGCGCAGGTGGCAGCGGATGTCAGCATCGGTCCCCAATGCTCCATCGGCCCACGAACAAAAATCGGCTCCGGGACGGCATTGGTCGCTGGGGTGCATGTGGGCGCTGACGTGGAGATCGGTAACAACTGCCTCTTTTTCGCCGGCGTCTCGGTTGGAGACCGGGTGCGCATTGGTAACCGGGTCATCATCAAAGCGAATGCCGCGATTGGGAACGACGGATTCAGTTTTCAAACTGTCGAACCTGGCAGCGCCGAGATTACCCCGCAGACGGGCAAGGCCGCTCCCACCGATTCCGAAATTCTACGGATCAATTCCGTCGGCACTGTGGTCATTGAAGACGAGGTGGAAATTGGCGCGAACAGCTGCGTCGATCGGGCCACTCTGCATGAAACCCGCATCCAACGGGGAACGAAGATCGATAACCTGGTGCAGATCGCGCACAATGTGCAGATCGGTAAAAAAGCGATAATCGTGGCAATGGTCGGAGTGGCCGGAAGTGCAACGATTGGCGATCGAGTAATGATCGCAGCGCAGGCCGGGATCCCCGATCATTGTAACGTCGGCGATGACTGCCTCATCATGCCGCAGTCCGGTGTGACTCATGATCTGCCGCCCAAGTCGTATGTCGGCGGATCGCCGGCGGTGCCCCGCGAGCAATTCATCAACAGCCTGATGCAGATAAAACGAATCAAAGGGATCGCTCGAAAACTCAAGGAACTTACCGCGCGTGTCGATAAACTCGATAATGGCGGAACATAATTACCGGCTACCGTTAGGCCCGGTGTTCGTTCTCATCGTCCAGCGCAAGCCCTGAGTTTTTGTGAAAATCGGGCTGATTCTCGAACGTTTCGATCCGACCCGCGGCGGCCTCGAGAATTGGAGCTGGCAGTTTGCTCGCTCCCTGGTGGCGCGCGGTCATGAGGTCCATGTGGTGGCGTTCGATTTCTATCCGGAAACGGCTAACGACGGCATCATTGCTCACCGATTGGAAATGCCGAAATCACGGATTCACCGCGCCGAAGCTATTGCTGCGGCGTTGCCGTCATTGAATTTCGATGTCGTTCACGACATGGGGATCGGTTGGGCCGCGGATGTCATCCAACCCCACGCCGGATCGACCAAGGCACTATGGGAACATAACCTGATGCGAATCCCGAAATGGCGGCAAATCCGGTTCTGGCGGGAGAAACGCTATCGCGAACTGGCCGAGATCGAGCAACGGCAACACGCCAATCCAACTGCGATCATTTCTCCGGTGTCGCACATGCTGGCGCGCAATTTTGAATTTTATCACCGCCTGCCGGCCAGCCGGATGCGGGTGATTCACAATGGGGTAGACATCGAAAAATTCACTCCGGCTAATCGAACCAGGTATCGCGATGAAACCAGGAAGCAGTTAGGCGTCGACGGTGAAGTTCTCTTCCTTTCGCTGGCGCACAACCTTCTGCTCAAGAATGCGGAAGCGACGATTCGGGCCGCGGCGAGACTAGCTCGCGAGGGCGCCGCGATTCGACTGGTCATTGCCGGCGGCAAAAAGCCCGACCGTTTCATCAAACTCAGTGAAAAATTGAAGATCGGGCAGTTGGTGACCTTTCTTGAACTGGTTGATCCAGTGCCTTTCTACGCCGCGGCCGACGTTTTTGTTCATCCCACCTGGTACGACCCCTGTAGTTTGGTGACCTTGGAAGCTTCCAGCTGCGGATTGCCGGTGATCACCAGCCGGTATAACGGCGCCGCGGAATTAATGACTGATGGAAAGGAAGGCTTCGTCATTCCTGATCCGGCCGATGTGACGACGCTGGCTGATCGTATGAAGAAATTACTCGATCCCGGCCTTCGTGAAAAAATGGGAGCAGCCGGTCGAGCCATGGCGATACAGAACCCGTTCGAAAATCAAACCACCCGTTTCCTGGAATTGTACCGCGAGCTAGTGGCAAAAAAACAGCGATCGAGTGAATTCACGCGCCCGGGGTGACTCGAACACCCGACCCACGGATTAGAAATCCGTTGCTCTATCCGGCTGAGCTACGGGCGCAGTAGGAGGGGACTTATACGTCGAATCGGGCGCGAATTAAAGGGCGGAACCGCCTAATGCTGCGGTGAAAACCGCAGGGCGCGAGGGAGGCCTGTTTGGACTGGTATTATCAGGTTTGTCGCGACGAGGTCGTTAGGTAATGGCGGAACGTAAGGCGTTGAAGCGTTGAAGCGTTGAAGCGTTAAAGCGTTAAAGCGTTAAAGCGTTGAAGCGTTAAACCGTTAAACCGTTGAACCGTTGAATCGGAGAGTGAAACGGCTTTGCCGTTTAGGTTTTGGATCGGCGGCGAGGGCCGATTGGTACCGCTTTAACGGTTCAACCTTTTAACGATTTAACGTCACGCGAGCCGGGCGGCGAATACTGCCAGTCCGGCTCGGACCGTTATTCCCCGATTCGATGTTTCAGTTCCCAGACGCGCAGAGCGGCGAGAAGGAGGGATTTGGTTCGGGTGAGGGTTCCGGCGGCGGCCATGGCGTGTTCGCCGTTATGGTGGCCGTTGGAACTGCCGCGGGGGCGTCCGGCTTTCTTTTTAGCCTTGGATTTGCGGACGGTGCGGGGTGCGGGGCTGGTGACGAGGTGATGACCGCTGTTCATAATTACTGTAGTAGTTGTAACTACCAGCATACTTAGCACCTTCCTTGCCAGTGTCCAAACCCTATTTTTTCGGCACGAACCAAAGAAATGGACCGGATCCCTGGGGTCCCGCACAGGGCAAACCCTCGAGATTGAAGCTCTTCCAAACGCGCCGCGAGGGTTGAACGGCTTGGGCCAAGGTTTGAAGCGGCTGCTGTCGATTTCGCCCCACGCTACCGCTCCCGAGGCGGTAAATCCCGCTTGAGCCGCTCCCCGTTCTCCTCCAGCTTCCCACCGGCCATGGCGGATCGCAAAACCGGTTGTCTCACCCTCTTTCTGTTCGTGGCGCTTTGCCTCAGTCTCTGCCTCAATTTCATCCTGATGGTGGCGGTTTTCCGCAAAAGCGTGGGCGCCGTTGCCGATCAGGAGCCGCTTCCAAAATTCCGGGAAATCGTCATTGATCGAGCGAAGGCCGGAGCTGCCGACAAAATCGCCCTTATCACGTTACGTGGCCTGATTAGTTCCAGTCTGCCCGGAAACGTAGGCGATTCCATGGTGGACGATTTTCGCGCCGCGCTTCGCCAGGCGGGCAACGATTCGCGGGTTAAAGCAATCGTGCTGGAAATTGATTCACCCGGTGGGGAGGTGACTGCCTCGGATCAGATTTACACCGCGGTGGCCAAAGCGCGGGCTCGAAAGCCGGTCGTGGTCTATATGGATACGCTGGCTGCTTCAGGAGGATATTACATTGCCTGCGGCGGAAAATATTTGCTGGCTAACGAAACCACCATCACCGGCAGCATCGGTGTCATTATTCAAACGCTGAATTACGAACAGCTGTTCAACAAGGTCGGTTTGTCGTCGGTGGTATTCAAGAGCGGTCAGTTCAAAGACATTTTGAACGGCGCGCGGCCGATGACGCCGGAAGAGAAGGCGTTGATTCAGGATTTCGTAATGAAAACATACGACAAATTTCTCGGCGTGGTGTCGAAGGAACGAAATCTCCCCGCCGATATGCTTCGTCACGGAGTCGCCGATGGGCGAATCTTATCCGGGCGCGACGCGCTGAGTCACAAGTTGATCGATGGTTTGGGACAACTTGAAGATGCGTTTAACAAGGCGAAGGAGCTGGGTGGGGCCCCCAACGCCGGCATCGTTAAATACGGTCCTCCGTTCAATCTGAGCCGGATTTTTCGCGCATTCGGCAGAGGACCGGAAAGGCTCCAGTTGGAATTGCCCAAGCAACTGGTTCCGCAGTTGGAGAGCGGACACGCTTACTTCCTACCGGGCTATTACGCGCCTTAAGCGCGGCGCATGTCATTTCTGGCGTTAACTCCACACATCTGGCTGTTTCTGTTTTTTCTCTGGCTTCTCCTGGGGGGCTTCGTCTATGCCGCGCTGATCCGGCAACTCAGCGTTCGACCCACTCTGGTCGGAGACCCTCCCAGCAAGACGTTCGGGATACCCGAAGCGCTGGCGGCCACTCTGCTGATGTCTCTGCTGGTATTAAGCCTGATTAAGGGCGGCGGGAGCAATGTCACCAAGCTCAGCACCGAAGATCTGATCAACAATTTCATCCTGACCGCGGTGATCGTGTTGATCCTGGCGGGATTTTTGATTTTTCGCGGATTCGATCTCGACGCGCTGGCCGGATTTTCAAAGCTGGGATTGCTTCGAGCGGTATCGATCGGAGGGATTTTGCTGCTGATGGGCTATCCGTTCGTTCTTTTGGCGGATGCGATTGTTCAGCAAATGTTAGGCGAAGGGACCACCAAGCAGAACATCGTGGAGCTGTTCAGCGGGTCGGTGTCGATGCCGCAACGCATCATGATCATTATTCTGGCGGTTGCGGTGGCACCGTTGGCGGAAGAGCTGGTATTTCGTTTCTTTTTGTATGGCGTGCTGAAGCGTTATTTTGGGATCGTGGTCGGCTTGTTGATTAACGCGGTGCTGTTCGCCGCGGTCCATCAGCATCTGCCGTCGTTTGCGCCATTATTCGCTCTCGGCTGCTGTTTCACCCTGGCCTACGAATGGAGCGGCTCGATCCTGGTGCCGATGACAATGCACTCGCTATTTAATTCGTTTACGCTTGTTTTCCTCGCGCTCCCCGATTGGTTTGAGCGATGAAGCCGCGCCGGCCGGCCGCAGCCAGAGCTCGCCTTGGTGATATCGGCGAAGACGCGCTTTTAGAAAAATTATTCCGTGTTTTGCCCGTAGGTAAACGGGTGATCGCGGGAAGCGGTGATGACGTGGCGATCGTTAGGGGGCCGGCCGCTGACGATCTGGTGGTCTTGAAAACGGATTGCGTGGTGGAAAACGTGCATTTCGAATCGAGCGCGTCACCGGAAGCAATCGGTTGGAAAGCGATGATGCGGCCGTTGAGCGATTTCGCGGCTGTTTCCGGGGTCCCTGAGTTCGCGCTGGTGACATTGATCGTGAATCGGGAGCGCAAAGTCGCGTGGGTATCCGGGGTTTATCGCGGGTTGGCGCGGGCCGCGCGACGTTTCAACGTCAGCATTGTCGGAGGCGAAACCAGTGCGACTCGGCGAACGGCCGCGATTTCAGTCTGCATCGTTGGCCGGGTGGAAAAAGATCGCTGGGTATCGAGGCAGGGCGGGAAAATCGGCGACTATTTGTTCGTTACCGGTCGACTGGGCAGATCGATCGGCGGCAAACATCTTCGTTTTGTTCCGCGGATCGAGGAATCGCGCTGGTTAACCGCAAATTTCCGCATTCATGCGATGATGGATCTGAGTGATGGGTTGGGGGCCGATCTGCCGCGCCTGGCCAGGGCAAGCAAGGTCGGGTTCGAAATCGATCCCCAGGCACTGCCGCGCACGCCGGGGGCATCGGTGAAAAATGCAATCAACGACGGCGAAGATTTCGAATTACTTTTCTCGGCCTCGCCTAACGATAGCAAAGCGCTGCAGTCCGCCTGGCGCCGAAAATTTCCGCGGCTGAAACTAACCAAGATCGGCGTCTTAAATCGAAAATCGAAAATCGAAAATCGAAAATTATTCGGTGGCTACGTTCATTTCCAATAGCGCGGCTGAAACAAAGGCGCTGGGCAAACAGCTGGCCCACGGCGCAAAGGCAGGCTTGATTCTGGCGTTACAGGGAGAACTGGGCGCCGGGAAAACCGAATTTACCAAAGGTCTGGCCGAAGGGTTGAACAGCTCCGCGGTCGTGACCAGTCCCACCTTTACTATCATTCACGAATACGGCGGCGGCCGGTTGCCGATTTATCACTTCGATTTTTTTCGTCTCGAAGATCGCCAAAGGCTTAATCGACTCGGCCTCGATGATTACTTTTTTGGAGATGGTGTTTGCATCGTGGAATGGGCGGATCGGTTTCCCGACTTGATCCCGGACGAGGCGCGTTGGATCCGGTTTACCGTCGAAGCCGGTGAACAACGGAAGATCGAATTTGAATGAAAATCCTCGCTCTGGAGTTATCGACCGCGTGCGGGAGTCTCGCCTGGGTGGACGATTCTGTGACCAGGCACGCGGCCGAATGGCCTAACGATCGGAAGAACTCCGGTCCGTTCTTTGAGCGGCTCGAGGCCACGGTGCAGCAGTTTGGAACGCCGGATAGAATTGTGGTTGGTCTCGGACCCGGATCCTACGCCGGCATTCGCATCGCCATCTCCGCTGCCATCGGAATTGGCGCCGGGGGAGATGTCGAGCTGATCGGTTATCCGTCGGTTTGCGCACTGAAAGACGTGGACGCGGATTATGCCGTCATCGGCGATGCCCGCCGGCACTCCTTTTTTTTCGTGCGGGTGAGCAGCGGAGCCGTGGCCGGTGATTACGAGCTGCTGAACGAAAAAGAAATGAAAGAGCGACTTAACGGTTCGTCGGCGCAGGTTCCAACCTTCTCCAGTGACTCCCTACCCGTGTTTCACCCGCGGGTTGAGCAACGGTTCCCCTCAGCCGAAGTTCTGGCGCAACTAACGGTAGACGCGCGAAAAAAGTTTTTTCTTCCGCCACTTGAGCCGATTTATTTGCGCGAACCAAATATCACTATGCCGAAGCCATTGAATCGGGGACCGAACGCGTGACCACGGAAGCGTTCCGATGCTGGGCGGAAATTGACCGGGCCGCTCTGCGCCGTAATGCCGCGGCCGTGCGGACGCGCATCGGCCCAGCCGAGATCCTCGCAGTGGTAAAGGCGAATGCCTATGGACATGGAATGCTCGGTGTTGCCGAGACGCTCGCCGATCAAGTGCAGTTGTTCGGCGTGGCTAATCTCGAGGAAGCGACGGCGTTGCGCGGCGCCGTACCGCACCCAATCGTCATCCTGGGACCGGCGTTGCCGAAGGAGCGCGCTGAGATCGTGCGCCGCCAATTCATTCCAACCATCTCGACATTCGATGAAGCGCAAGACTTCGCCCAGCTGGCGACCACGCGGAATTTTTCGGTAAATTTCAAAATCGATACCGGAATGGGGCGAATGGGGGCGCCGGAAAACGACGCGCTGGAAACATTCCGGAGAGTCGCCGCACTCCCGCAGCTGCACATCCACAGTTTGTCCACTCACCTGCCGGTTTCGAATGAGGATGCCGATTACACCCGGGACCAGCTGGTTAGGTTTCGGACCGCGGTTGAGACGTTTCGCGGCGAGGTCCCGGGCAATTATAAGGCCCATGTATTGCAAAGTGCCGGTACGCTGAGTTTTGCCGATCGTACGTTCGATATTGTCCGTGCCGGCATCATGCTTTATGGCATCGCACCGTTGCCCCAGCATCAAAGTTCGCTCGCCCCCGTGCTTACTTGGAAAACTCGAATCGGCCTGGTGCGAGATATGCCGAAGGGAAGTTCGATCAGTTACGGACGCACCTTTATCACCCCGACACCGATGCGGGTGGCTACGGTCACGGCCGGGTATGCCGATGGTTACCCGCGGCATCTGTCGAATCGCGAAGCCTGCATGCTGGTCCGGGGCAAACGATGCTCATTGTTAGGCCGGGTGACCATGGATTTAATGGTCATCGACGTTTCCGATGTTCCGGATGTCACGGCCGGCGAGGAAGTTGTGCTAATGGGTAAACAGAATGGAGCTGAGATTTCCTGCGCCGAGCTGGCTGATCGCGCCGACACGATTACGTGGGAAATTGTCACCCGAATCGGCGCCCGAGTGCGCAGAGTGTTTGTTTAGAAAGAGTTAAATAGTTAATTGGTTAAATGGTTAAATTGGGAGTTGCCGTTTTAACGATTTAACCCCTTTTAACGGATTTAACGACACATACATGTTTCAGATCATCTTTAACGAATTGAGCGCGGCGGAAATTTCCGCTTTACCGAAATCGCTTCAGCTCGATCTGCTGGCCGAATTTCAACTCATGCCGGAAGACATGGATCAGCTCGATTCCAACCGGTTCGGCGTGATTGAACGAAAGGGTAAAAAGCTCTACCGGTTTCGAGCGAAGGATTATCGCATTTACTTCGAGAAGACCGACGAGGGCGTGACCGTTCATCGGGTCCTGCACAAAAATACGTTTCGAGATTTCCTTTTTCGCAGCAAGCTGCCGGTGTCGGAGGACGCCCAGTTAGGCGAAACCAAGGAGTTTTGGAAATTGATTGAAGAAGGAGAGAAGAGCGGGAGGACGTAGCGGAACGCCGAACGCCGAACGTCGAACATCGAATGCATCCAAAAGCGG
>DATFCK010000181.1:0-9049 GCA_035253185.1 Chthoniobacterales bacterium
ACCTCGCGTTCTCCGACCTGACCAAAACGTCGTATCTCCAAACGTTCATGGCGACCCCCGCGAACACTTCCGATTTTTGCAAGAAAGCGACCGAGACAGTCCAGATTCGCGCCTACCCTACCGCGAACGGCGTTACCGCGCTCACCCGCAACCCCCAGGGCACGGTAACGCTGAATAGCACTGCGACTGATCTCGGGAGCTCTCTTGTCCAAGTAGATGTAACCACGACCTGGAATATGACACTCGGTGGTCGTGCTCGAACCGAACAAACGAGCACGATCATCTCAAACGGAAGCAAAAAATGAAACTATCGACCTCCCTGGGCAAACAAGCCGGCTCCACGTTGAGCGAAATGATGATTGGTCTCAGCTTGAGCGCGGTCATCGCAGTCGCAGCTATCACCACCAGCGTTGGACTCCAGAAAAGCTTCAATGCGGTGGACAATTATTTTGCCACCCACATGCAGCAGATCCGTATCATCGATTATTTGAGCCGGGACGTGAAACGGGGCCTCGCCGTCACCACCTCGACCGATCTGCAATCGGTAACCGTCAGCGTGCCTAACTATCTCATTCAGCCGGGTGATGCCGAGGCAGTAGCTGATCCGAGCCGGATCGGAACACCACGCACCCCTACGGTTTCGTATACCACCAGTGGCCCGCAGGTAAATTACTCCGCCAACGCCAGCACGGTGGTTTATCAGGTTAATGGAATGTCGATCGTGCGGGTAGAAAATGGACAGGTTACCACCATCGCCGCCAGTACCGATCAGCTGGTGCCGCTAACGACCGATGTGGAGCTGGCGAACACCGAATACACCAACAGCAGCGTTACCTTCCGGCCCATCTTCACCTCGACCGATCAGCGCTCGGGTACGACCATCTGTTCCACCGCTTACCTGCGGAACAAGCGTCGGGGTTAATCCTTCGACAAAAACCCTACATGCGCAGACGTCTCCCAGGAGCCGCCGAACAGGGCAACGTCTTGCTCTGCGTTATCTGCACCATCGGCATCGTGTCGGTGATCGGAGGCAATGTGCTGCTGAACTGCACGACCCGCTTTAACGCTGCGTCGAGCCAGGTTCGGGCGTGGAAGGAATCGTTATACGCAGCTGAATCAGGCGGTGACATCGCCTACGCTGAAGTGCGGAAAACGATCAGCAATCCGACTCAGGCGTTTTCAGGCTGGAATTACACCAGCGGTGTATACAGCAGTCCACAGCTTACCTTCGGCGCCAATAACCTTCGCACGAGTAGCAAGGCCGATGTTTTCTACGTCGATGGCAATGGTAACCCGTGGTATCGCGTCCGCTCGCAGGGAACGGCTCCGGTCCGCGGCCTGAAACGCGTCACCATGGATGACCGCATGTCAGTCGGTGTTCGGGGCGACAGTCTTTTGAGAAAAATCGATTTCAACTACGATCATTTCGCGGCCACCTACGGGCCTAACGGCGATAACCAGAACAAGGCAGTCTTGGCGGTAAACAGTCCCCAGCTTACCCGCCGCATTGAACTGGTTGCGTCTCCGGTCACCCCGTTCGAAGCGGCGGTGAAGGCGAAGACGGCCTTCTCCGGTCCCGGGTCAGCCGGCTTGATCGATAGCTACAATTCAAAAAACGGTGCCTACCAGTTTGTCGCGAACAACCCCTCCCATCCCCATTACTCCGATTCGCGCAGTGGCGGCGTCATGGTGAACAGCGCCGACTTCAACATGAACCAGGGTCCGATTTACGGGAGCGTCACAACCAACGGCGGCAACGTTAAGCCTTCCAACCTGATCAAGGGTACTATTGATAACAACGTTCCGTTTACCCTGCCGCCGTTTTCCCTCCCTTCCAACCTCCCGCTGCCCCAGACATCACCGACGACGGTAAGCAGCACCACGACGATTACCCCGCCGACGCCCGGTACCGCCAACAATCCGACTTATTATGTGCTGTCGGCGTTGACCGGCACGCTAACGATTGCCAAGAGCGGCACCGCGGAAACCTACGTAGCCATCCGGGTCAGGAATGATATCACCGGAAAAATCACGGTGAATAACGGCGTGCATGCGGTGGTTTATTTCGAGGGGGACATCAGCGTGAAAGCCCGTGACATCGATAATCCGTCGAACTTGGCCGCCAATTTGCAGTTCTATGGGATCACCCCCACCGACGGCAGCAGTCAGGCGATCAATATTGCGCCGCCCGGTAACTTTGCGGCCGCGTTTTACGCTCCCGGCGCCGATTTTCGCGTGAACGGCAACCCTGACATTATCGGGGCGATTGTTTGCAAGACTTATTATGGCAATGGCAATACCAGCCTCCATTACGACCGCGCCCTTAACGATATCGGTGAAGCTGTTGATTATCGGATCAGCAGCTATGTTGAAGATACACGTTAGGCGCGGGCGATGCGGCGAAATGGGTAGAACAGGCTAGGGTGCTTGTTCCGGCAGAAATGGGTATACCGGGACGGCAAATTCGCCAGCACAAGACTTCGTTTTCTTCCGACGTGCAACTGCAACGTCTTCATCGTTGAGCGGTTTTCGACATGCTTTGCTGCACCGCAGCGCTTCCAATCAAGCGCCGCGATTACTGGTGTGAACTATGAAAACATCATCCCACACGTCCGCTGATCAGAGAAACGCTCTGCTGTGCGTTGTTTGCACTCTTGCGATCGTTTCGTGAACGGCCAGACCCGCGGCTGGGTTAGCACCATCTTTGCCGGTAGGAAGATTCCATAGCCTAACGAATCCAGTGGTAACGGGGGCCGGTTTCTACAAACGGCAACGTGCGTTGGTGATGCGCTGCCGAGGTCGCAATTATCGGAAAATCTGCAAGATCGGAACCGCCGTTGGGGTGAGGTGGTTACAATCCGTTCCGGTGATATCCTCCATCACTGAAATTGTGAGAAATTCCGCAATTGCCGGAGGTTGCGCAGCAGCTTTCGTACAAAGGGGTTGACAACGCCGGTTTGCGCCCCCACAGTCTCGGCTCGTTTTCCAACGCCATGTTCGCTTCGCGCCTGACCCCATCCGACCTGACCGCCGTCCAACCCAGGATCGTCGATTTCCCGGCGCAAGCGAGCCGCACCGTCAGATCCTCGCGTCCTATGACAACTCAACTTCTCCAGGAAGCAGCCGCCGTCATTCCCAATCAGCAACTCCTGATCAACGTTGTCTCCAAACGTGTGCGTCAGCTCGGACTTGGCCATCGACCGATGGTCGAAACCACGCCCCGAATGTCGCTCACCGATATCGCCTTGAAGGAAATTATCGCCGGCAAACTCGCCTACGAATCTCTGCAGGAATCCGCTGACGGCGCCGCCGCCTGACCTTCGCCGCGGGCATGGCGGCTGAGTCTATTCTCAATCGCAAGGCGCTGCGCGATTTTCACATTCTCGAGCGCTACGAAGCCGGCATCGAGCTAAAGGGCAGCGAAGTAAAATCGATTCGCGCCGGCAAAGCCAATATCAGTGACGCGTTTGCCCGGATCGAAAAAGGGGAAGCGTTTCTTTATAATGCCGATATCCAGCCCTACGAACGGGCCAGCCACGAAATCCCTCCAGCCAAACGAGTTCGGAAACTTTTGTTGCACCGGCACGAGATCGACAAACTCTACGGCGAGACTCAGGTCGGTGGGCGCGCCCTGGTGGTTCTCAAGCTATACTGGAAAAATGGCCGGCTGAAAGCAGAACTCGGTGTTGCTCAGGGGAAGGTCGCGCGCGATAAACGGGCCGATTTGAAGAAGCGGGCGGTCGACCGTGAAACGGAAAGGGAGGTGGCCCGGTTTCATCGCAAGCATGGGTAACAAAGAACATCCGCGTTAGGCGTCAGATTCGCTGCTTGAGCACCGCGGCGTAGCGGTGAAGACTGTAGCCGCGGTGCTGTGTCGCCGCCCCACCATGACCGTCGCCTCGACACAGCGAGGCGGCTACAACCCAATCCTGCGCCCGAATGATCGTCACCATTGTCATAGTCACTCTCGCGGTAATCGCACTGGCGCTGATATTTGTTCGTTGGGCGCAAACGCGACAATTCGACATTCGCGACAAAGTTTTTTTGATCACCGGCGGATCGCGCGGCCTTGGACTGATTATGGCCCGCCAAATTTGCGATCAATGCGGCAAAGTAGCCCTGTTGGCGCGGGATATGGAGGAATTGACTCGAGCCGAGGAAGACCTCATCGAGCGAAGAGGCGAGGTTCTGGCCATTGCCTGTGATTTGCAGCTAAAGCCTCATATCGAGGCCGCGGTCCGGCGGACGATCGAATATTTCGGACGAATCGACGTTCTCATCAATAATGCCGGGATCATTCAGGTGGGGCCGTTAGGCCATATGAAACGCAGCGATTTCGAGCAATCGATGGGGTTGCATTTCTGGGCGCCCTATGAACTGGTCATGCAGGTCATCCCTCACATGCGAAAACAGGGTGGCGGACGCATCGTTAACATCTCCTCGATTGGCGGCAAAATGGCCGTCCCGCATCTCGCCCCCTACTGCGCCGGTAAATTCGCCCTAACCGGATTCTCCGATGCGGTCCGCGCCGAGCTGGCCGGCGATAACATTCATGTCACAACCGTTGCCCCAGGATTGATGCGCACCGGTTCCCATATGAATGCCCAGTTCAAGGGCGATCACGACGCCGAGTTTGCCTGGTTTTCAACCGCCAGCGGCTTCCCATTGATATCGATGAACGCTGAGCGCGCGGCGCGCAAAATTTTGGCCGCATGCCGGCGCGGACAGTCGTCTCTTATCCTGACTTTTGCTGCCCGACTCGGGATTGTGGGCAACGCGGTCGCGCCAAATCTCACCGGGTTTGTCATGAAATTGGTGTCGCGCTTTTTGCCGCAGCGTGTCGCCGAGGGTGGCGACGAATTGCGCACCGGATGGGAAAGTCGAGAAGGATATTCTGCTTCACTCTCGGCGGCCGGACTGGCCGATGGTGCGATTGAAGAGAACAACGAAGCGGTCAGCCGCGAAACGGTCGGGTGAGCAGTAAGCGGCTATTTGTCGCAATCGATCTGCCCGAATCGACGGCAAAATTGGTGGACGATCTGAATCCGAACCTGCCCGGTGTGCGCTGGACGGCACCCGAACAACTTCATCTGACCCTTTCGTTTCTCGGCCATGTCCCCCCCACTAACGAGTCGACTTGGCGCGAGCGACTGTCTCAAATCCAGTTTCACCCATTTTTCCTGCCAATCGCTGGCACCGGAACATTTCCGCCAAAAGGGCCACCGAAAATCATATGGATTGGTGTCGGCAAAGGCCACCCGCATCTGTTTCAAATTCACAAACGCGTTCAAGAAGCCGCCTTGGCTGCGGGTTTGGAACCGGACCTCAGGTCATGGCATCCTCACATCACCCTGGCACGTTGCCGCGACGTGTCGCGCGGCGCCATACAACCATTCTTACGGGATACTGCCGATCTCGACGCCGGAATGATCAAAGTGGAAGCGTTCCATCTCTATTCCAGCCAACTTCTGCCATCCGGTTCCGTTCACACCCGTGAACTAACCGTTGGCGCAAACTGCGGTTGATCTAATTCGGAGGGACCAGCTTGTCTCGTCCCATTAATCCCTATTTCGCTTATTTCGTGTGTTTCGTGGGCGAAATTCTCCTGTTATTCGGATGCAGGCCCGCGAAATACACGAAAGGACACGAAAATAATAATGGGACGAGACAAGCTCGTCCCTCCGTTAACGTAATGCGCTATTGCTTTATCGCCGACGGCACCATGATCGCGTCGCTCATTCCGTGCAGCAGCTTTTTGTCCGCCGGCACGATCGTGGCCAGCGCGCCCCGCAGTTTCACCTTGTCGGGTTCGACGAAATAATACGGACATAAACGAACCCGGCCTTTCATGGTGGTGAGGTCCTGCGATTCGCGTGGCCAGTAACGGTGTTCGAACAATTTTCCTTTGTGAAATCGCTGCAAAATCGTCGGCGACGTTTCGAATGTTTCGAGCGCGTGGTCGATCCGTTTTTGCCAGTCGGAATGAGCCAGATCGGAGCCTAACGATATACCGCGGCTGCCCCAGCCGAGTGGAGAGAAACCGCTGATTTTCAGAAGAAGTTCGCGGTCTTTCTGACTGAATTTCGCTGCTTCGCGCCAGTCATGGATCTCCAGCCGCGGAATAACCGCGTGTTGTGGCAAAGGGGTCGGATCCAGCAGCCACGAGTAGGGGATCACCTTTTGGAGTTGCAGAAAATATTTTTCGCCCAGTTCACGCCGCCAGAATTCTCGCAGCGGCTGCATCCAGAAAAGGGCGAACCACATTTTTTCCTCCAGGTATGGCTTGATCGGCGGTGTGATTGAAATTTTTCCTTCTTCAGCCGCGCGCAGAATCCGTTCGACCCCAGGAATGTTAGGCAGGTCAAACAATTCAAAAAATCGGTAAACGGCGCGCCCATCCTGCGGCTGGTACTTCTCGGCGGCGACAACGCGCCAATCGTTGAACGTTGAACGTTGAACGTTGGACGTTGAGCGTTGAAGTTCATTCAACTGCCCCGCCACCCATTCCATCTCCGGCTTGTAGGTCCCCGCTTCCTGCGACACCGCAATATCGCCACCGTTCGGAAGCACATTGCGGAATCCTTCCAGCATTCCTTCCGGACCCCCAATTACATCGTCGCCCAGTTGCGAATAGATTTGGTTCAGCCAACCGGTTAGGCCAATGCCGCCCGGGACCGAATCAATTTCAGCAATTGTATAGCCTTCATCAGTAAGAATGAGATCCGGCCGAATCACCATCGGCAAGGCGTCGCGGATTTCTTTGCGCCGCGAATACTCGATCAGCTCACGCGGTTTCCCGGCATCAAGATAACGGGCAATCCAGTCGGGCTGTTTCCCTTTGGCGCTGAGTTGATAAAGCTGGTTGCAGGCGCGCTGAAACACGTAAAGCCGATGGCCCAGCTGTTCCAGTTCGCGCTCGAACGCGGGTTCAATCGGAAACGGATCGGGCGAAAGCAGCCAGTCCTTTTCGGCGAAGAGGCCCTCCTTGGGGAAAGCAGCGCGGATTGTGTGTAGTCTATTTTCTTCGACAAGCATTAGAGACAAACGTTCAACGTTCAACGTCCACGTTCAATGATTCGGTAGCAACCCGCAGTCATTCATTGGAAGTTGAGCGTTGAGCGTTGGACGTTGAGCGTTTGGCGGCCCAGCCGCCTCATCGGCCGCTGGCCATCTGCTTCAGCGCCAGCTTCACCAGTTCCTCGGCGGATTCGGCTTTTTGCTTTTGCTGCAAATCGTGAACGATGCGGTGGACGTCGACCTGCTTGTAGCCCAGCGCGATCAGTGCCAGCACCGCTTCGTTGGCCCGTTCCTGCTCAGGCGTCGGCGCGTGCGCGGCGCTGCTCGCTTCCCATGCTGCCGCCACTCCCACCTTATCCTTCAGCTCCAGCACAATTCGTTCGGCCGTTTTCTTTCCCAGGCCACTAATTTTGGAAAGCGCGGTGACATCGGAATTAACCACCGCGGTTTTGAAATTGTTAACGCTCATTCCACTCAGCACGGCCAGCGCGAGCTTCGGTCCGATGCCGGTCACGTTATTGACTAACAATCGGAACAGATCGCGCTCAGCCGGACTCATGAAACCATAAAGGATGTGCGCATCTTCCCGGACATGAAGATGCGTCAGGATTCGCACCGGTTGTCCGGCGGCGGGTAGTTTGTCGTAACTCGATAACGGAATGAAAACTTCGTAACCGACTCCGTTTACATCGATCACCGCCTGGGTGGGCAAGCCGGTCACCAGTTTTCCTTCAAGGGACGTGATCATGGGTTCGTTGAAGCGTTGAAGCGTTGAAGCGTTGAATCGTTGGAGCGTTGAAGGGTAATTACTCAGTTTGGTTTAAGCACTAATGTCAGGTCAACCCTTCGGCCCTTGGGGATATTAACGCCCGAAGTGGAAACGACTTTCCAGCCCTCCGGAATCTGTGGGAAGACACCGTTGGCCGTCGCGGTTGGCAAAATCACGAAGCGCGGGCCCGGCTTTTCCATGAAAGCAGCCGCCCGTTTTTTCCTGAGGGGCGTCATGTAGCCGTCCACTTGCGAGCGAAAATACCACACCAGGCTGGGCTCGACATAATCAACTGCCCCGAATTCCATTTCCGGCCGGAGCGCATCCCGTGTTTTTTGGTAGAGAGCATAGCTGGGGAATTGTTTGGCAAAGACCGGCGGCAAGATTAACGAGATGGCAACCCAAAGCGCCGCGGTCGAAATTGCCAGCCGTTTGAACCCACCAGCCATGCGATCGGCGTTTTCGGCATCGCCCGTCCAATGGCGCGCCAGCAGCAGCGCCATTAGTGGAAACGCTGGCAGGGTATAATGCGGCAGTTTTGTCGCTACCAAGGTGAAAATAACAAACACCGATAAAATGCCTAACAACAGGTAGGTGTCCGTCAGATCGCGCCCGTTTTTTACGCGCCGGAATAACCACGGCAATTTGTACGACCATGGAAAGAAGGACAGGAATGCGGCGACAAAATAATACGGGAGCAGCAACAGGTACAGCCCGATCGATTCAGCGCCGTGACCTTCCATGGCGCCGATCGACCTGCCGACAACGTGCCGGCCGATTCCGATCCGGAAAAATTCGCCATTAGTTCTCACTAAGGCGGGGATGGCCCATAAAGAGATAATCGCGATGGTTAGCAACAGGCCGGCGACGAGTAGCAACCACGTTCGAGGATTTCCGGTTCGAATCATCATCCAGATCAGTGGGATTAAGGGGATCAATCCGATCGGTCCTTTGGCGAGAAACGCCAACGCGAGCGAAACATAGAATGCCCACCACCAAAGATGGTTACTACCAAGCCATTGAGCGTTGGGGGTTGAGCGTTGAGCGTTGAGCGTTGATCTGTCCCAAACTTCCCATCCACTCCAAAACGCCACCGTCATGAATAAAACCAGCCACATATCCGCCACCGCCGCCTTGCCATGCATGAATGTCTGCAACGACAACGTGAAGATAATGGCGGCCCACCAACCGGTTTTATGCGAGCCAAGCCTGGCCCCCCAGGCAAGTAATGTTACCGCCGTTAGGCCAGCCGCAATCGCCGAC
>DATFCK010000182.1:0-3629 GCA_035253185.1 Chthoniobacterales bacterium
GGAATATCGCCGAAACCGGTGGCCAGATCGGCGATTCGCAGTCGCGCACCGGGTTTGACCCATCGAGACAAAAAATGCCTAACAAGATCGTGACTGCCAAAGAAACGGTTTAGCTGACACAGATTGCGAAGATCCTGCTCCAGCTCGGGCGAGACCGGCTGTGGACGGTCCATTAATTCGGGCTGGTTGGGATCAAACTTCCGCTTCACTCACCTACTGTAGCGGCGGTCCGTGACCGTCGCATTAATTCCCGAAGCGATGGCCCGAACGACGACCATGGCGACTGGGATCAGCCGCCGCTGCCTAAAAACTTCAGCCAACTCTCCGGTAAGTCCGCGGTCTCAACCTCACTGGCGATTCGCCCTTCGAATTCGGGATGAAACGAAGTGCTGGTGCCATAAACCATGATGGCGTCTTCCGAGCCTTCGACCCGCAATGCATGGGCCACACCGGCCGGGATGACCACTCCCACATTGTCCCCGCTGGGATAATTGTCTCCATCTATATAGAAGCGCATCGTCCGCGTCTGAAGACCATCGCGCACATCGTGAAGAATCATTTCCACGCGCCCCTGCACGAAGAACATGACATCCCATTGTTCGAAATCGTAACGCCGCAAACTGAAATTGTTCGCTTCGGCTTCAAACAAGCGTTTGTGCCAGGCGGCAGCCGACGTCTCCTCCGGAATGCTCGGTGGATGCACATGAAATCCTTTCGCGGTGTGAGCGAACATCCGCGCCGTAGCCCATTGTTTCGGCCACAGCCCGATTTCAGCGAGAATTCCTTCTTGTTCGCGGACAAATTCTCCAAATACGCCCCGGTGACGCTGACGATGAATTTTCCTTGGAAAAATCTCTACTCCGGGAATCCAAATCTCTCCCGTCTGCCGCGACCGGCGGTCGTGTTTGATCAACTCTCCGGCAGCGACGCCCAATTGGGCCACCCGATGCTCCAGAGTTTTGTCGTCGTAGTCGCGCGAAGCCAGCGCCGACCGGGCGCCCTGGTTCAAGCCGCCCCATAAATCTTTGGAACCCTTGCTCATGCAGTTAAGTTCAAGCCGCTATCATGCCTAACGAAACCGCACATTTCAAACCACAATTAGTGATTGTCATCGGGCCAGTTTATAGTCATTGAAGCGTAACGCAGCCAAATTTACGCTCCCAGCCGATCCCAATGATTTCACGCTGACTTTTGATGGGCGATTTCGCGGCTTACCTGCTCTATCGAGCGAGCTCGGCGGTTGTTGCGGCCTTGCCATTGCGCCTGGTTTTCCGGCTCGGCGAGATGGCCGGCCTGTTCGCATGGCTAATTCTGCCGCGATACCGCGGCCTGGCATTGCGGAACGCAACCGTTGCGTTCGGCGGTGAAAAATCAGCTCGCGATCTTCGCCATTTGATTCGCCAGCACTTCCGGTTGTTGGGGGCAAATCTGCTCAGCAGCGTAAGAATCGGCACCATGCCGGTCGAACAAATCAAGCAGCACGTTGATATCCAAAACATCGAACCGATGTCGGCGGCGCGACGCGCAGGTACTCCGGTCGTTCTGTTATTAACTCATCTCGCCAACTGGGAGCTGTTCTCGCAACTCATGCCCGGGTTTTATCCCGGTATGAAAAGCGCCAGCATCTATCAGCGATTATCGAACCGGTTGATGGACGCGCACATGCTCAAGGTTCGGAGCCGAACCGGTCTTCTCCTGTTTGATCGTTCCGAAGGATTCAAATCGGTGATCGATATGCTGCGAACGGGCGGTGCGGTGGGCGTGTTAAGCGATCAACATGCCGGCGACCACGGAGTTTGGACGCTTTTTTTCGGAAGATTGGCTTCCACCACCCCGCTGGGACCGCTGTTGGCAAAGCGCACGCAGGCGGCATTGTTTGCGGCCGCAGTTTACACCGAGGGCGTCGCGAAATGGCGAATGGTGTTCACCGACGAAATTGATAAACAGGATCAGTCGGTGGAGGGATTGACCGCTCTAGCGAACAGAGTCATCGAGCAGCAAATCCGGGTCGCCCCGCAGAATTGGTTCTGGGTGCACGACCGGTGGAAGACGCCGCAGCCCAATTTCTTGCTCAGCCGGTACAAACGCGGAGTTTACCTGCCGCCGGTGATGTCCGAGGAACCGCCAAAACCATTTCGCATCTTGATCCGTTCGAGCAACTGGCTGGGCGACGCGGTCATGAGCGTCCCGGCAGTGCGCGCCATCAAACGCGGCCGTCCGGACGCCCAGGTGACTATCCTCACTTCGGAAGCGCTCGCGCCGATGTGGAAACTCGTGACCGACGCCGATGAGATTCTTACGGCTAACACTACATCTTTGTTGTCGGTGGCCCGGGCGATTCGGCGAACGGCTGACTCCTTCGATACCGCCATCCTGTTTCCGAATTCGATGCGCGCTGCACTTGAAGTCTGGTTAGGCGGAATCCGGCGCCGGGTTGGATATCGGGGTCATTCGCGTTCCTGGCTGCTGAATCAGATTGTCCGCGAACCGAATAAGCCGCGGCCTCCCGAACATCAGATCCGCAAATATCTGCGAATTGCTCATGCCTTGGGCGCAGACGTCAGTGATCCATCACTGGCCGCACCCGTTAGTCTGGTCGCGACGCAAAACCGGTCTGGACCAGGCGATGGCGTTGAGCGCCTGGGTTTGTGTCCAGGCGCGGAGTACGGTCCGGCCAAACGCTGGTTACCCGAACGTTTCGCTGAGGCCGCCCTCGCCATTGCTGAGCAAAAACCGGTGAATTGGTTTCTGTTTGGGAAAGAAACGGATAACGCGGCCGGAGCGTCAATCGCTTCCGCGCTGGGCGACCGCTGCGTGAATCGTATTGGGAAAACCACCCTGGAGGAACTTATTCAGGAGCTCAGGTTGTGCCGCTTGTTACTGACTAACGATACCGGCACGATGCACCTGGCCGCGCTGCTGGGGGTGCCGACGGTGGCCGTTTTCGGATCCACCGAGCCGCGTTTAACCGGACCGTTAGGCACTAATCACGTGATCTTGCGGCATCACGTGGAGTGCAGTCCGTGTTTTCTTCGCGAATGCCCGATCGATTTTCGCTGTATGAAAGCGGTAACTGTCGAAGAGGTGGTGAAGGCCGTCCGGGGGCTGCTGCGCAGTCCCTGATTTCAAATTTGAAATTTCAGATTTCAAATCTCAGACTGCACCGGTGACTTACGAACGGTTTGAAGACCTCCCAGTTTGGCAGGAAGCGATACGGCTCGCGCATGCGGTATATGACTTAACCGAGAACCCACGGTTTAAGATTAGTTTTAGTCTGCGTGACCAAATCGAGCGGAGTTCGATGAGCGTATCGGACAATATTGCGGAGGGGTTTGAGCGAGGTACAACAAATGAACTGCTTGCCTTCCTTTATATCGCGCGTGGTTCAGCCGGCGAAACACGATCGAAATTATGTTTCATGGAAAAGCGTTCGCGTCTCGCCAATTTCAAATCTGAAATCTCAGATCTCAAATCCATAGCGACCTCTTGCTCGAAACAATTACGCGCATGGGCAGATCATCTTCAGAATTCAAATGTCAAAGGACAGCGGCACTTAACTGATCGCAATCGCCGCGCTGCCACCGAGAAACTGCGCGCGGCAGAGTTTTCCGAACAATTGATCGCCAAAC
>DATFCK010000183.1:0-15364 GCA_035253185.1 Chthoniobacterales bacterium
AGATGCAACGCTTGACCCGGCGGATTCATGCATTGGTTCACCGCAGACATAACGCTCGACATTACTGGACGGTCACAAAACTGCCTCCGTGCATCACTTGCCTTTCGCTGCCGCGACGACCTTCTGCGCCGCATCCGCCAAATCGTCGGCCGTAATCACCGGCAACCCGGAATCGGCGATCAATTTCTTCCCTTCTTTGACATTTGTCCCTTCCAGCCTAACCACCAAAGGCACCGGCAACTTGACCGCTTTAACCGCGTTAATAATTCCCTGCGCGATAACGTCGCACCGCATGATCCCGCCGAAAATATTCACCAGGATCGCTTTTACATTCTTGTCCGCGATCAGAATCTTGAACGCTTCGGTTACCTGCTCCTCGGTCGCGCCGCCGCCGACATCCAGAAAATTCGCCGGGTTTCCGCCATAAAACTTGATAATATCCATCGTAGCCATGGCCAGTCCGGCGCCGTTAACCAGACAGGCAATATTTCCGTCGAGCCCGATGTAATTCAGCCCATGTTTCGATGCTTCAACCTCGCGCGGGTCCTCTTCCGCCACATCGCGCATGGCTGCGACCTCGGGATGCCGGTAGAGCGCGTTGTCGTCGAAATTAAATTTGGCATCCAACGCCAGCACCTTGCCCTCTTTGGTGACGACTAACGGATTTACTTCGACCATCGAACAATCGAGCCCCACAAACGTGCGAAACAGCCCATCGAACAATTTCGATGCTTCTTTCATCTGGCTGGTCTCGAATTTTAATTCCTTGGCCAGTTTACGAGTTTGATATGGCTGCAGTCCGGCGATCCGGTCCACCGGCTCACGCACAATTTTTTCCGGCGACTTCGCCGCCACCGTCTCGATTTCGACTCCGCCCTCGGTACTGGCGATGATGAGCGGGGCGGCCGTGGCCCGATCGAGCAGAATGGCAAAATAAATCTCCCGCGCGATGTCGGCCGACTCCGCAACCAACACCTTGTTCACCATTCGGCCGGCCGGACCGGTTTGATGCGTCACCAGCGTTTGCCCTAACATCTTGGAAGCGATTTCCCGGACTTCGGCCGGCGTCTTGCAAATGTGAACGCCGCCTTTGAAACCATTTTTAAATGTGCCTTTACCGCGCCCACCCGCGTGCACCTGCGCTTTCACCACCAATTCCACATGGGCAGCGCCGGGTGCGTCGCTGCCTCTTCTGCTATCTTGGGGCGGAGCGGCATCGCTCGGGGCGGTTGATATCGGCCGCGCTATGTCCGCAATTTCCCGGGCGATTGCTTCGGCCTCTTCCGGAGTGGACGCCACTCTGCCGCGAGTGGTGGCGACTCCGAACTTTTGAAGTAATTCGCGGGCCTGGTATTCGTGAATATTCATCGCCGGGTCGTGTCTGCATTAAGCCGCGAACCCGGCTTCAGGCAAATTCATTTATTTTTGCTATGCCGTTAATCTTAACGCCTTAGCGTTATCAGCGCTTCACCGCCAAACCCGAACCCAGCCATGTCATCCCGACCGCAGGGGAGGGATCTCCCAGATGCGGAAGAAGTCACACAAGTAAGCGAGATCCCTCGACTGCGCTCGGGATGACAAGGCTTGGGTGTTTGGTTGGGGTTGGGAGAACCGCTTTAAGTCTAGCGTGTTAAGGAAAACTCGAATCGTTGTGCAAGCAGCGCATAACGCGCTTGCAAAGCACCGGCGCGCCGGAAAGGTTGGCTTCGATGTCTACCGACGGCGGCACGCGCGAATCGTCGATCGATGCAGCGGTGGCTTCGGGCCAGCTGCTCGAATCCGCTGCAGCCAACATTCGGACTCTCCTCTCCGGTGCGCCTTCAGACATCTATTCCAGAGCGGTTGACGAGTTGATCGAATCCGCGGCCTGGTCCGAGCTCAACGACCGGTTTTTCAAGACTCTCGCTTTCGGAACTGGCGGTCTTCGTGGTCGAACGATCGGTAAAATAGTTACCGCCGCCGAACAAGGCCGGTCCGAGCCGGGCTCGCCGCCGGAATTTCCATGCGTCGGGACCAACGCGATGAATTTCTACAACATCAATCGCGCGACCCGCGGGCTGGTGGCTTATTTGAAGAAATGGTTAGGCCAAACTCAAGTCCCTGCGATCCCAAAGCTGGTGATTGCGCACGATACCCGCTTTTTTTCCCGAGAGTTCGCCGATTTAGCGGCAAAAATCGCGGCTCAGAACGGTTGTGATGCCTTTGTATTCGAAGGTCCGCGTTCAACTCCCGAACTTTCGTTTGCGGTTCGCCAACTGGAGGCCAGCGCCGGAATTGTTATCACCGCAAGTCATAATCCGCCGCATGACAACGGCTACAAAGTTTACTTTAGCGACGGGGCCCAGGTGGTGGAACCTCACGCCAGCGGAATCATTGCCGAAGTAAACTCCATCAAAGGCGAGGGTTTCACGCCGTTGCCGCCTAACGATCAAGGCAGGGTGACCACTATCGGGGCAGACATCGACCACGCCTACATGAACCGGCTCGAAACGCTGATTCTCGATCCGAAAATTATTAGTGCAGCGAAATCGTTACGCGTCGTTTTCACGCCGATCCATGGCACCGGGGGAATAATTACCAAGCCGATGTTGAATCGGCTGGGCCTTCAATTCGAAGTTGTTCCGGAGCAGGATCAATTCGACGGCGCGTTTCCCACCGTGAAATCACCGAACCCGGAGAACGCGGAAGCGTTGAAAATGGCGATCGATATGGCCAACCGCACCAATGCCGATCTGGTGATCGCCACCGACCCCGACTGCGATCGGATGGGAGTCGCGGTGCGGAATCAGTCAGGGCAGATGGAGCTGCTTACCGGCAACCAGATCGGGTCGCTGATGGCTTATTACCGGACGCACAAATTGTTCGAGCTTGGCATTCTAAACAAAGAGAACGCGGACCGCGGCGCCATTATTAAAACGTTCGTGACTACCGATTTGCAAAAGGCCATCGCCGAACATTTTGGGGTCCGATGCGTGGAGACGTTAACCGGGTTCAAGTATATCGGACAGAAACTCGGCAAGTACGAAAACGCTTTGCCGGCTGACGTGCGATCGAACTACCGGCAGTTGAGCGAGGAACAGACACGCAAACTCCGGCTCCAGCACTCGTCGTTCTACGTGTTTGGCGGCGAGGAAAGCTACGGCTACAGCGGGGCCGATTTCGTCAGGGACAAGGATGGCAACGGGGCGGTCATCATGTTTTGCGAAGCTGCGGCATTCGCAAAGGCACAACGGCAGACGGTGGATCAACTGCTCGATGAAATTTATTGCCGATTTGGCTATTTCGAAGAAAAAAATGGGTCGTTAGTCTTCGAAGGAGCGGAAGGAGCCGGCAAAATCAGCCGCCTGGCTCAATCGTATGCCACCGCTCCGCCGAATGAGATGCTCGAAACAAAGGTTGTTAGCCTGCGTAACTTCGAGAAAGAGGCGATCTACGACGTGGAAGGCGATCTCATTCCCAAAGAGAAAATGTCCATCTTCGAACTCGAGGATCGGACTCGAATCGCGGTGCGCCCTTCCGGAACCGAGCCCAAGATTAAGTATTATCTGTTCGCGCAGCGACGACCCGAGGGCGGCAAATTCGACCTGGCTGAGCTGGAACGGACCAAAACCGACGTCCGAGCCCGTCTGGAGAAACTGTGGGATTGGCTTCAGACCGATGCTGAACGACGGTTAGGCAATTGAGGCTTGCGAAGATTTGTTTCTCGATTCGCCGTCAAAGAAGTCATCCGCTAAACACGCTAAAAGACGCCCAAAAAGGTCTGTTCCAGGGCTTTTAACTTCGGCTCCGGCTTTCGCGTTTTTCGCGTCATTTCGCGGATCCTCTTCGGGTGGGGCTGTGCCGCCACCTTGGGGATTGTATTTTCGGGTGGATGTGACGTCGGGAGGTGGAACGCGTTGCCTTTAACGCGTTGCCAATTTCACGTCCCGCAGTGTGGGACGCAAAGATAGTCCCAGTATTACTAGGGGCTTGGTGCCTTCCTAGCCGGCCCCGCTAATTGTCGCCTTCCGGGCTCGACATTAGCTACACCGTTCGGGAAAGATCACTGCTGTGCAGAGGGATATTAACCTGGATGGGGGCGAAATTTCGGTTCTAAAGGCTATCGGAGTGTCCGGCAGCCAGATGCCAGGCAAAATGCTCCTGGAACGAATTGGCGAAATGGAGCCTGTCGAACTGGCCGACTCGCTCAGCGGCCTTATGGCGCTCGGCTACGTGTTATCGACTAAGGCGGTCGTCCGGGACGAGGACGACATCGAGAGGTCGATTTTCCGGGTAAATCCTTCTTACGCACGGGATCTGCGCGACGCGTTAAAGCCTGGCGGCCGGCGCGAAGAAAAATCCCGGCGTCGCCGGAATTGAGCCGCGCATTTCCAGCCGGCATCACCATCCTGACGCGGCTATGGCCGTGGTTTGCGGCGGCTGGCAGCGGCGTGTTGGCCGCGATCTGTTTTCCACCTCTGAGCGCGAATTTTCTGGTTTGGATCGCGCTCACCCCCTTGATCGCGGCGATCTGGTTTTCGGGGCAAAACGTCCGCCGGCGATGGCTGCGAAACCTGCTGCTCGGCTACGTCAGCGGGCTGGTCTTTTTTACGGTCAGTTTTAGCTGGTTAGGATCGTTAGGCCGGCTCTTCGAAAGCCTGCCGCTGTATGGCTTGCCGGCGTTGCTCTCGCTGTATCTGGCGATGCACTGGGCTTTCTGGGCCTGGTTTGCCGGATTCATCAAGCCGCGCGTATTCACCAGTTCCTGGCGGAATCTCTTCTGCGCGCTGGTGGGCGCCAGCGCCTGGACCGCCCATGAATGGTTGCGAGGCTGGTTGTTCGGCGGGTTTGGCTGGAATGGTTTGGGCGTTACCCAATATGCAAACTGGTTGCTCATTCAAATCTGCGAATTTACCGGTGTCGGCGGACTGTCGTTCGCCATCGCCTTTTTCAACATTGTCGCGATGACGATTCCACTGCGCCTGTTTACCGAAGCGCGCAGCCGGCAGATGCGGCCACATTGGGATTTGAATCTCAGCGTACTCGGGATTTTCGGTTTGTGGGTGTACGGCTGGAATGCAGTGGGTGAAACGCGGCCAACCCAGCCGCTGCGGGTCGCCGCCATTCAGCCTAACATTGCCCAAAAAGAAAAATTCCAGCTTGAGTCGAGTGAACGAGTGTTCGATCAGCTGAGCAGGCTGAGCCGGCCGTTAGTTCAAGCCGCCAACCCGCCGCAATTATTGATCTGGCCGGAAAGTGCAACCCCCGCGCCCATGGTTAACGACGAACAGACGTATCGCTTTGTCATGGATTTCAGGGCAACCAGTCCGGCCGACCTGCTTCTCGGCTCCGACGTCGTCGATAACGGCCAGGCATTCAACGCCGCGGTCCTGGTCCCGGTAAATGCCGACGAATTGCAGGTCTATCGGAAAATTCATCTGGTTCCGTTCGGCGAGTACGTGCCGTTGCGCCATTCGTTTCCGTTGTTCGCCGCCATTGCCGGGCGGTGGGTTCCCGGAGATTTCGGCAGAGGCCAGGAGTACAGCCGGTTCGTTCTCACCACTGCGCCGGTGCGGATTGCGCCATTGATATGTTTTGAAGATACAATTGGCGAATTGACCCGCCGATTCGTTCTGCCTAACGCCTGGGACGACCGAGGCGCCGATCTCCTGGTAAACATCACTAACGACGGCTGGTTTTTGCATTCAGCCGGTTCCCATCAGCACCTGGCCAACGCCGTGTTCCGTTGCGTCGAAACCCGCCGCCCAATGGTTCGCGCGGCCAACACCGGTGTTACCTGCTTCATCAACGAATTCGGACGCGTCACCCAGACACTGAAAGATGAGCGCGGCAGCACATTTACCGAAGGCGCGCTCAGTGGCGTTATTAACGTGCCGCTCAACGGCGGGATAACATTCTACGTCCTGCACGGCGAACTGTTTTCACAAATCTGCGCCGGCATAACAGTCTTGACCTTGATCGCCCTCCTCACCGGATTCATGCGCCGCCGCCGTGCTCCAGCTCCGGAGAGCGCACGCTCGTAGCGTGCTGGTTTTCGCAGGTTGCGAAAACGAACTTTTATATAAGTCCGGCTATTAAGGGGGGGAAGCGCACCCGCCAGGGAAGTTCGTTTCGGCAGAATGCCGAAACCGGCACGCTGCAAGCGTGCGCTCCCCGGAATCGGGATCAACCTTCGTAGCGATGAGCGGTTAACTATTTTCCCCGCCCGCGGATTCCATTTCCCCTGACATTTCTGCCGCTGTCGGCCTGCGCACGTCAGCGCTCGGCGGCAACAGGCGCCTGAGCAACACATATCGATAACAATCACGGGGCGTCGGCGAGAGATTTGGAAAGATTTGAAACTGCGAAAGTACACCTTCCCTAACGAAACCGGATTTTTCGAGAGCCCTCGCCGAGGCGCGATTCTCGAGATCGCATTCGGCCCACACCTGGCTGATCGACGGATTAGTGAATGCCCAATCAACTACCGCGCGAATCGCTTCGGGCATGTATGCCCTGCCCCAGAACGGGCGGGCTAACAAATAACCAAGATTAAATGCATCTTCCTGTTTTCGGGCGGCGATGGAACCGATCAGTTCGGTCCGATCTTTAAAGATCAGCCAAACAAACTCACTTTGTGCGTCCCATGCTGCCAGGAATCGATCAATGGCGGCATACGATTCGGAAACATCGGCATGCGGTCGCCACAGCAGGTAACGGGTTACCTCCGGATCCTGGGCGTAGGCCGCGAACATGAGCGGGGCATCTTCCCGGCGCGCTTTGCGCAGGAGAAGACGGGCGGTGCGAATCTGTTCAGGCGCGTTCATCTGCTGGGGAATAGTTTCAACGTCCAACGCTCAACGCTCAACGTCCAACGCTCAATGGCAGAGTGAAAGGTGAACAATCGCTAAATCATTAAATGACTAAATCGTTAAATCGCTAAATTATAGCCGTGGCCGTCCTACTCCCGCTTGATCATCTCGCTGAATTGTGGCCGGCGAAGCTGCGTGGGTCACGGTTAGGCGCGCTGCTTCACCCTGCGTCGGTGGGGGCGAATCTGGAACATGCATCGCGGATACTGGCGCGGCATACGGGCGATTTATTTTGTCTAACCGCGTTGTTCGGCCCCCAACATGGCTTTCTGGGGCAAACCCAGGACAACATGGTGGAATGGCAGGGATTCAAACATCAGGAGCTTCACATTCCGGTTTACAGCCTTTACGGCGAACAACGCGAACCGACACCGGAAATGCTGCGCGATCTCGATGTGCTGCTCATTGATCTTCAGGAGGTTGGAGCGCGTTACTATACCTTTATCTGGACGATGTACCTTTGTCTTCGCGCGTGCCAACGGGCCGGCATTCAGGTTATCGTACTCGATCGGCCGAATCCAATCAATGGCCTAACCACCGAAGGTCCCACGTTGAATACCGAGTATCGCTCGTTCGTCGGGATGCATCCGATCGCGGTCAGACACGGGCGGACAATTGGCGAGCTGGCGCGGCAGTTTTGCGATGAGGAATTTCAGACCTGCCAGTTAACTGTGTTACCGATGAAAAACTGGCGGCGGGAAATGTGGTTCGACGACACCGGCCTCCCCTGGGTCATGCCTTCGCCTAACATGCCGACTCTCGACACCGCAACCGTTTATCCAGGAATGTGCCTGCTCGAAGGCACAAACATTTCCGAAGGACGCGGGACCACCCGGCCGTTCGAAATCTTTGGTGCACCGTTTATCGATTCCGGCAAATTGTGTCGCGAACTGAACGCGCTCCATCTGGCCGGCGTCTTTTTTCGTGAGCATCATTTCCAACCCACATTTCAGAAATTTGCCGGTGAATTATGCGGCGGCGCCCAGCTGCACATCACCGATCGCGATTCTTTCCAGCCATTTCGCACCGCGGTTGAACTCCTTAAGCGCATCCAACAGCTTTACCCCGATAATTTTCAGTGGAAGCAACCGCCCTACGAATACGAATGGAAACGGCTCCCCATCGAAGTGTTGATCGGCGGCCCGATCGAATCGGTTTTCCCGCTCTGATCCGAACCGGATCGGCAGCAAGCCTGCGGCGGACAGGTCGCTGGCTGATCGGCGCGGTCATTTCATCGGTAGCCTGCGCCGATGCGGTGCGGGCGGATATCCCGTGGCCGGAAGTGCAGGCACGGGTAGCCCGGGAAAACGAACTGTTGGCGCGGCGGCCGCAAGGCCATGCCGGCGAATACTTTGTTGTTTGCACGTTGTATTACACGCCGATGGAATCCGGTTTTACCGCCGATCGCGGCTTCGATGTCACTCCAGTTACCCGGCCGGGGTTAGGCGGCCGAAAATATCCGATCGATTTTTTAGCAGCGGTAAAAAAGGAAGGATTCGGCCGGGTGCGCGAGCCAGTAAACGGATGTCATTATGTTCGGTATGACGGCGGCAAGTCGTATCGCTTCGCGAAACATGTGGCTGGCCGTGGGAGCAATGAATTGGTCGCGCGCTTTTCCGCCGCCACTCGCAGTGGTCAGCGCGGGCTGAGCCACGGTGTCGCGATCGAAACTCTGGATGAGACCGTGAAAAAAGTTTTTGGCAGCACGCAGTGGAAGATTGTGGATACCGGCGGCGGCCTGCGCCGGTGGCAGATCGATCTTTACTGGGGGGAAGACGAACCGTTAGGCGCGGGGCGATTAATGGCGCGACCCAAGGGAACCGAGTTTGAATATGCGTACTCGGTGGTGAAAATCAGAGAAGGCGTGCGGGGTGATGGGACGGAAGCAAACGCCGAACACCGAACGTCGAACGCCGAACATTGAATTACAGAGCCCGGAAGACCCGTTTTCAACGCTCAACGCTCAACGTTCAACGTTCAACGTTCAATGAAAGAGGCCAAAATTCGAACGAGGGTAAAACGTCGAATGTTAAGACTTGAAAAGAACCGCCGTTCCCCTGCTAATGAACGCTTATGGCCGACCTATTGGTAAAACTTTACAAATGGAAACCATCGGATCGCCCGGCGCCGGAGGGCGTAACAATCCGACGAGCGTTTGCGGCGGAGAAGCGATTAGTGGCGAAATGGGTTTCAGAACATTTCGGTGAACGCTGGGCCAGCGAATGCGAGATCTCGTTCATGCGCCAACCGATCGCCTGTTTTATCGCAACCGATGATCTCGAGGTCATGGGATTTGCTACCTACGATGCGACGGCCCGCGGATTTTTCGGGCCCACTGGAGTGATGGAAAGTGCGCGCCGTAAAGGAATCGGACGGGCGCTTCTGGTGGCGACGCTGCAAGATATGGCGTCGCAGGGGTATGCCTATGGCATCATTGGGGCCACAAGTTCGCCGGAGTTTTACCGCAAAGAAGTCGACGCCATTGAGATCCCCGAATCGACTCCTGGATTTTATCGCGGGATGCTGAAGCCGAGCCGGGCGTGACGTGCCGGAACAGTTTGAAGCAAGAGTGCGGTTTCACGGTGACCTGACTTACTTCCTCAAAAACGAATACACCGGCGGCGAAATCGGACGGACTTTGTGCGAGCCGACGTCGGTCAAAGATATCATTGAAGCGTGCGGCGTTCCGCACCCGGAAGTGGACCGGATTTTGGTGAATGGCAAGCCGGTCGACTTCAAGCATGTCCTGCGAAACAACAGCGTGATTGATGTGTATCCCGTTGGATTTATCGACATCGATGTTGAAGCGTCTGATCGACTGCAACGGCGCGACCACGATCGGTTCGTCGTCGATGGTCATCTGGGGAAATTGGCGCGGAATCTTCGACTTCTGGGATTCGATGTCGTTTACAGTCCGCCGCTCGATGATGTCGAGCTGCTTCAAACCATGGAAAAAGACGAACGGGCGATTCTAACTCGGGACCGGCGGCTGTTGATGCATTCGATCGTTCGCGACGGATATTGCCCGCGGTCCGATGATCCCCTGGAACAAACGATTGAGGTGGTCCGCCGTTTTGGTTTGATCAGCCGCACCAAGCCGTTCACCCGCTGTCTGCAGTGCAATTCGTTTTTGCGTGAGATCGATAAATCAGCGGTTTTGGAGCAGCTCGAACCATTGACCCGCATTTATTATGAAGAGTTCCGGTCGTGCACCGGTTGCGGGAAAATTTTCTGGCGCGGCTCGCACTTTTCAAAGTTGGAATCGTTGCTGGAGCGAGTTCGGAGCGAGCTGGAAGCTTCCGGCCCCGGCTAACGTTTTCATGTTGTTGGCGGACATGTCAGACCAGTCCGACCTGTCAGACCAGACTGCTCAACGGTAAGCATGACGCCAGCACGCTGCATTTTTCTCTGTTAAGAGGGCCCGGGCTCCGTATCGTGCCCGGATTTCATGCGGGCATCGCTAATACTCGCGGCGGCTTTTTGTTGTGCTTGCGGATTCGCCGGCAACAGCTACGGCTACGGACCGATTGGTCACCAGGTCGTGGGCGGGATTGCTGATGAACGGCTCAAAAATACGCCGCAGGGCCAACAGGTGCGTGCGCTTCTGCAAGGCATCAGCCTGAGAAAAGCGTCCGTGATCCCGGACGAGATCAAGAGTTGGGACAAGAAGTCGCCGGACGATCCCAAGGCCCTTCGTTATCGCCGAACTTCTCAGGTGGATGCCGATCTGGTCGCATTCTGGAAAGCAAATCCGCCGACCAAGGAAGACAACTCGCCCATTCCATCACATCACTGGTTCCATTACACTGATGTGCCGCTTGTTAGACCGGAGAAGTACGAGGACGGCGACGCCGGGCGCTCCAAATGGGACATCGTCCATATGACCGCTTATTGCGTAGACGTGCTGCGCGGACGCATTCCGGAAGAAAACGAGCGCAAGATCACCAAACGAATTGCGGTTATCCTGCTGGCTCACTTCCTGGGCGACATCCACCAGCCGCTCCATGTCGGGGCCCACTATTTCGATAAGGATGGAAACGTTGTCGATCCGGCGAAGGTGAAGGACGCGCTGGTTGATGATGGGGGCAATACGTTGAACCTGGAATTGAACGATGACCCGCCGCGCGGCCGCGGCATGCGTAAACGAATGTTCCACACTTTTTGGGATAACGATACCGTAATGGGGCTTTTGCCATACGTCCCCGAGGAAACATCAAAAGACGATAGGAAGGATATCGTCGATGCCGCGATAAACGGACTGATTCGCGACATGGCAGCGCAGGAGCCGGCGAACTGGAAGGCGCCTAACGATCTCGATCCGGCTCGCTACGCCCAATATTGGGCCAACGACATTTTGCCGCTGGCAGCGGAGGCGCATCAGCGGCTCGATCTGAAACGGGTGGCTCCCCGGACCGATGAAGATCGAGTAGTCGCCGCCGGCGATATTGTGGAGAAGCCCGGCTCTCCGCCGGGAGAATATCGGAAGTGGGCGATTGAGATCGTGCGGAAAGAATTGCACAAAGGCGGGTGGCGACTGGCGGATTTGCTGGAGAAAAGTCTCGCGCCGCCTCCAGCGATGACGCCGACGATGCCGCAATCCACGGCTGCAGCGGCAGCTTCTCCGGGCAACAAATAGGTCGTAACAGACCGTTGTTAGGCGGCCTAGCAGCCCACGTCGGTCATCCCGAGCGCAGTCGACGGATCTCGCCTGCCTGGGTGACGTGTTCCGCATTTGAGAGATCCCTCCACTTCGGTCTGGATGACCTCCCTGTTCTGTTGAGTAATCACAAGTGCAAGGCGTAATTGGTTCGCCAGGTCAGGAGCAAGACACATCTGAAACAAAAAACGCGCTGAAACATTCCAGCGCGTTTTCGCAGATACTGTCGTTAGACCTTAGGATTGGGTCTTGTCTTTTTTACCGTGGGCTTCGGCCTTGAACTTGGCGTATTGATCCTTGTTCAGAATCGATTTCGCCGCCTTCATGTACTTGGCTTCGCTCGCTTCGGTGCAGCCTTCCTTCTCGTGATCGGCTTTGGCCGCTTCGAGCTTGGTTTTTTGGTCGGCCGTCAAATCCAGACTGGCAAAAGAAACATGACACGCAGCCATGTCTTTATCTTTGTTCCCAGCCTGGTGCAGGCATTCGCCCTTGTCGCCGGCAAATGCCGACCCCACCGCAAACATTCCAACTGCAGCTACCGCAATGATTTTGATCATGGCGAAAAGCTACGCGTGCGGGGGCGCAACTGCAACTCCGGGGGGCGGTGGTTAGTATGTGTTTAGCGCCAAAGGCGCGTATTCAATTCGAGCCTGGGGCAACGCCCCAGGTTAACATCCCTCCACTGAGATCAGCGCTGTAAGCGCGATTCAACGATTGAGCTAAACACCCACGCATCCATGACCGCTGGAACGCTCAACGCTCAACGCTCAACGTCCAACGCTCAATGGCGGAAGAAGAGACCGAATTATCCGCCGTTGTAACGCTTCAACGCTTCAACGCTTCAACGATTTAACGATTTAACGTGGTGGGAGCGCAGCCTAGCTGTTAGGCGGACTTGCCTGCTGCCCTCGCTTTGCACTGTTTCTTCAGTTTCGCGTACTGATCCGCCGATAAAATGCCTTTGGCCTGCTTGAGGAACTTCTGGCGGCTTTTATCGGTGCAACCATCCTTGGTGCATTCGTCTTGCCAGGCCACAATCTTCGTTTTTTGATCCTCGGTGAGATTCAAAGTCGCATAATCCACGCACATCGCCTTGGAATTGGAGGCGGTCGTGGCGCAGCACGAATGGCCGCCATCTTTTTTATCTCCGGCAAAGGCAGGCGAGAGCACGAACAGAGCGGCTGTAGCGAACACGGCGAAAATAGCTGTTTTCATAGAGGGTGAGACTTTAGCAGAATCCGGGAAGATTTCCACGGCTAAGGACGCGCAGCGCGCCGGAGATCGCCCGGTCTCAACCTGAGCAGACACTTGCAACAGGACGAAACGAGTTCGTCCCTCCGTCACTGAACCAGCCTATTTGGCCACGAACGTCAGGGCGCCGTCCTTGCCGTCCACCTTGATCGTCTGCCCTTCGCGGAATTTGCCCTCCAGAATATCCAGGCTGAGCGGATCGAGCAGGTGCCGTTGAATGGCTCGCTTAAGCGGACGCGCGCCGTACACGGGATCATAGCCCTGGCGGGCGATGAACGCCTTGGCGCGATCATTTAATTCAAGAGTAATATTTTGCTGCTGCAGTCGCCGAGTAAGGCGATTGAGCTGAATCTCGACGATCTTTTTCAACTCCGGTTCGCCTAACCGGTCGAAGATAATGACTTCATCGATCCGGTTGAGGAATTCAGGACGGAAATGCTGGCGCAACGCATCCATGACCAGCCGGGAGCGCGCTGCGCTCGATTCTTCCTCGGTGATGTGTTCGGAGCCAATGTTCGACGTCATGATGATGACGGTGTTCTTGAAATCGACCGTTCTCCCCTGTCCGTCAGTGATTCTTCCGTCGTCGAGCACCTGCAAAAGGACGTTGAACACGTCGTGGTGCGCTTTTTCAATCTCGTCGAACAACACCACCGAGTAGGGTTTGCGCCTAACCGCTTCACTCAATTGGCCGCCTTCTTCGTAACCGACATATCCCGGCGGCGCGCCGATCAAGCGGGCGACAGTGTGTTTCTCCATGTATTCGCTCATGTCGATCCGCACCATGGCGTGCTCGTCGTCAAACAGGAACTCCGCCAAGGCGCGGGAGAGCTCGGTTTTGCCGACACCGGTGGGGCCCAGAAAAATGAACGAACCGATGGGGCGATTCTCATCCTGCAATCCGGCTCGGGAGCGCCTAACCGCGTTGGACACCGCTTTGATCGCTTCGTCCTGATCCACCACCCGCTGGTGAAGATGTTCCTCCAACCGGATCAACTTCTGGCGTTCGCCTTCCTGCAACCGCGATACCGGAATGTGCGTCCAGTTCGATACCACATCGGCGATGTCTTCTTCGGTTACCTCCTCGCGCAGAATTCGCCTGCCTTGTGAAGATTTCGCCTGCAATTCCGCCAATTTACGTTCGACTTCGGGAATCCGGCCGTACTGAACCTCGCTCGCCTTTCCCAGTTCGCCGCGCCGCTGCGCGGTTTCCAGTTCGGTGCGCAGGCGGTCGAGTTCCTCCTTCAATTTCCGTTGCTCATCCAGCAGCCCCTTTTCGGCCATCCATTCCGCCTTCAGCGCGTCCGACTTTTCTTTTAGCGAGGCCAGCCCCTTCTCGAGTTTCTGCATTCGTTGTTTGCTGGCCGGATCCTTTTCCTTTTTCAGCGCCTGCCGCTCCATCTCATGCTGCATGATTTCGCGCTCGATCACATCGATCTCGGTAGGCATTGAATCGAGTTCGATCTTTAATCGCGACGCCGCTTCGTCCACCAGATCGATCGCTTTATCGGGCAGAAACCGGTCGGTGATGTAGCGGTTCGAAAGCATGGCGGCAGCAACCAGAGCCGCATCCTGGATCCGGACGCCGTGATGGACTTCGTATCGTTCCTTTAACCCGCGCAAAATCGCGATTGTATCTTCGACTGACGGCTCTTCCACCAGAACGGGCTGAAAACGCCGCTCCAGCGCCGCGTCTTTCTCAATGTACTTCCGGTATTCGTCGAGCGTCGTCGCGCCGATTGTTCGAAGCTCGCCGCGGGCGAGCTGCGGCTTGAGCAGGTTTGAAGCATCGACCGAACCTTCAGCCGCGCCTGCGCCAACAATGGTGTGCAGTTCGTCGATGAACAAAATGATCGCGCCCTGGGCATCGGTCACTTCCTTGAGGAATGCCTTCAGCCGGTCTTCGAACTCACCGCGAAACTTCGCGCCGGCAACCATGGCGCCGATATCCATCGCGATCAGCCGCTTTTGTTTGAGTGATTCCGGCACGTCGCCGCTAACGATTCGTCGAGCCAAACCCTCCACAATCGCGGTCTTGCCCACGCCGGGATCGCCGATGAGCACCGGATTGTTTTTTGTCCGGCGGGAAAGTACCTGCATGATTCGGCGTATCTCGTTATCCCGGCCGATAACCGGATCGATTTTGCCGCGCCGCGCCAGTTCGGTTAGGTCGCGCCCATATTTCTCCAGGGTCTGATATTTTCCTTCCGGATTCTGGTCGACCACCCGCTGCGAACCGCGAATCTGTTGCAGGGCCTGCAGCAATCTCGGATGAGTAATCCCGAAATCCTTGAACAAGCGCGCGGTGGGAACATTCGCTGCCGCCAGGGCCAGCAAATAATGCTCGGCACTGGTGTACTCATCCTTCAGTCGCGACATCTCGCGCTCGGCCGCGTCGAGAACAGCGCGAAGATTGTTACCGATGCGGAGTTCGATTGAGCCCAGGACTTTCGGGCGCTGCTCCAGCTCGGTCTGCAGTTGTTGCTGAAACTGTTCAACCGGCACTCCCAGCTGTTCGAAAAGCGGTCGCGCGATTCCCTCCGGTTGTTGGAGGAGCGCCATCGGGAAATGATCATTTCCGATCTCCTGATGGTTGTATTGGGAA
>DATFCK010000184.1:0-4657 GCA_035253185.1 Chthoniobacterales bacterium
GAAGTCGGCGCGGCCGAACGCCTCGATTTGTTCCATGTTCACTATGCGGTTCCGCACGCCACCGCGGCTTTCCTGGCCTGCGAGATGATCGGACCCTCGGCGCCGAAAGTTGTGACCACGCTTCATGGCACCGATACCACGCTTCTCGGGCCGAACCCGCACTATCGAGCAGCGATTGCGCACGCCCTTACCCATTCAAACGCGGTGACGGCGGTTTCAGATAGTCTCCGAAAACAAACTTTGCAGACTTTTCAACTGTCGCGCGACGTCGATGTCGTGCCCAATTTCTTCACCCCGGCCACTCCGACCCGTTCCCGCGACGAGGTTCGGACAGACTTGGGCCTAACCAATGAATTTTTGATTCTGCACATGTCGAATTTGCGTCCAACCAAACGCATCGATCTGTTGCTGCAAACAATTGCCAGGATGAAACATCGCGACCGGGCGCGGCTGTTGATCCTGGCGGGGGGCTCCTTCGATTCTGACGAACCACTGCTCGATGACCTCAACATTCGGGCAAACGTGATTGTTCGCACTGCGGTGGAACCGGTTGAGAATTACCTCCAGGGCGCAGACGCCGGCCTTTACACGTCCGAAATCGAAAGTTTCGGGCTCAGTATTCTCGAGACGATGTTTTTCGCCAAACCGGTCGTCGCATTCCGCGTAGGCGGAATTCCAGAAACCCTCGGCGACACCGGTTCGTTGCACGAATTCGGGGATGTGAGCGGAATGGCGAAAGGGTTGGACGATTTGTTGGAATCACCCGAGCGCGCGGCAGCATTCGGAAAAAAAGCCCAGGAGCGGGCTCGGACGAATTTCACCGCCGAAAAAGTGGTGCCGAAATACGAAGCGATTTACCAGCGCGTATTACACGGATGACGCGGATCTTTCCGGGGAGCACAGGCTGCCAGCCTGTTGGTGACGGCCGCGACGCCGTCACGAACTTTCACATCCAGCGCTGCGCGCTGGCTCTGGCAAGTGAGCTCCGCTCTGAACCCTTGCGCGTAACGCGCCCCACCAGTCGAACTGCAGTTCTCCAAACGCACCACGATTCGGTTATTAGTTGAAATGTTTTCTCGCAAACGCTCTTCCGGACGCGGACTTTAGATATCTTTCAAAACGTCGTGCGGTTAATCTGTCGGAAAAGGCGACATATATTTTTAGGCGCCACGGCATCCACTTGGCGGTGTGTCTGACTTTCCCGCAGTTGTGATACGTGATCCGCACACGCAGATCCTCTGCGCAGCCTGTATAGAAACGGTCCGGATCAGCCTCACTTTGCAGGACATAAACGTATGTGAACTTTGACATCGGCATGCCGAGTCGAAGCTCGCTGCGTTGATATGGCAAGGTGAAAAAGGTCCGCCTTCGCCGAGGCTACGGCGCGACCCGCCTTCGTTGAAACTTCGGCGTGGCAAGCAGTCACGCTCACCTCTACGACGCGAGCGTAGACTGGAGCCTAGGGGATTATCCAGCGCTGCGCGCCGGCTCTGGCAAGTGAGCTCCGCTCTGAACCCTTGCGCGTAACGCGCCCCACCAGTCGAACTGCAGTTCTCATCTCCGACGAATCGGGCTGAGGCCGTTATGTCAGCGTGTCAGAACATCAGCTTTTCAGCTTTTTCTGTGGAGCCTAGGGGATTCGAACCCCTGACCTCCTCAATGCCATTGAGGCGCTCTACCAACTGAGCTAAGACCCCGATTTGACCCTCGGATTTTCGATGGTGGGCCAGCGATTTGCAACCGGTAGTTTCAATGCGACACCTGATGGCGTTCGGAAAAAGCTGCGCGGTCGCCGCTGCTACCAGGTCCACCATTTCCGCGAAACATAACGGCCTAAGGTGCTGACTGCTTTATGCAGTCAGTTCAAATGAGGGTTTCGCTCCGGTACAACAAAGAACCCGCCTCCGCGGGGAACGCGCAGAGGCGGGTTCGTTTTCTATTTTCTAATTCTTTTTGGGACGAAACAAGCTCGTCCCTCCGTTACAAGCTCACTTGCAACAGGACGTTTCCGTTGCGATCAAGAAGCGCAACCGTGGTGATTCCGGCCAGCGTTACGCCGGGAAGGATCTGCCCGGTTTTTCCTTTCGGTCCGAGCTTGAAATTGAAATTCCCGTTGCGATTGATGCGCACCGCTTTCACCCGTACTCCGTTAACCGCTACGAACACCGGCATATTAGCGGGTAAACCCTGACCGGTGAAAATCAGCGAACCTTTGACCCGGCCGCGTGACAGAAACGCATTGAGAATCACATTCCCGCTGGCATTCGGAACTCCAGCGCCAGCGACAGCCGCCTTGTTAACGTTGATATTCATGCTGTTCGCGGTCGTTATGTTGCTTAGATCAATCGTGAACAGCACTACCCCGTTAACCGCAGTCAGGTTTACCGAACCGATATCGAGCGGATTGATAACTCCAGGGAACTCAGTGCCGTCATGACCGAGTTCGACCTCCACATCATCCTGACCGCTGCCGACCGTGAACGCAGTGAGAAGAACCGAGCCGCCATCAGATTTCCGAATGGCGTTAACCGAATAACTGCCGGCCGGAAGGCCGCGGGGTTCGATCTCCATCTCGGTTTGCCGCGCGCCGCCATCCTCGTCTTCCACCTCCAGCTTGAACCGGACGGACGAGCCGGCCGGCGCATCGGCCGTTGGTGTCATCGAGATTTCAATCTCGAAAAGATGTTGGTCGTCGATGTCGCCGCCGCCGCGGCCGCTGTTACCGCCGCCGCCGGGACCGCGGTTTTGACCCGCCGAGGCAGTAGCAACGGCGAAGGCGCCGCAACAAATCAAAGCCGCGGCCATAAAACGCAAAGTTCTGGGTGTCGTTGTCATGCCTCCTTTTCCAGCAACTTCAACACGCGCGCCATTTCGGAAAGGTAACTCCGCTGTTACCTGGACCGAAGGAGCACAAATCCGATTCTTCCGGCCATTGAGCGTTGGACGTTGAAAGTCTTCGTTCAAAAGTAACACCTCTGTTACCTTTCCAGGATCGTTTGGCCGACAATTATTTCCATGGTGTATCGCTGATTTGCTTTTCGATGTATGCGCATTCTCGTGGTTGATGATGAAGCCCGGATCGCGCGGCACGTATCCACGGCGTTAATCGAGGCCGGCCACGATCCGGTGGTGGCGCACGACGGCGAAGAAGCGATCGGCCGCGCCCAGGAAGACGCATTCGACCTGATCATCCTCGATGTCGGTCTTCCCGGTCTCGACGGTTTCGGGGTGTTGAAACAACTGCGTTCGCGGCATGTCACCAGCCGGGTGATCATGTTGACCGCGCGCGGCGAAGTGACGGACCGGGTCACCGGTCTGCAGCTCGGAGCGGACGATTATCTGGCCAAACCGTTTGCCATGCAGGAATTAATCGCGCGGGTGGCGGCGTTAGGCCGGCGCTTCATCGAGCAGCCGGCAGTCGAACTGAAGGTGGCCGATCTCAGTCTGAACCTGGTCGATCATACCGCCCGGCGCGGCAATCGCGGGATCGATCTTTCGGCGCGAGAGCTTACCTTGTTGCGAGTGTTAATGCGGGAACCTGGCCGAACATTTACTCGAACGGAGCTTTGCGAACGGGTGTGGGAACGCGAACATGAGTACGACATGAAACTGGTGGAAGTTTTCGTAGGCCGTCTGCGCAAAAAGATCGGGGAACCACAATTGATCCACACCGTGCGACATGTCGGCTACACCTTGCGCGAACCGGCATCGGCATGAGACGCTGGCCACTCCGGTGGAAGATCGCGGTTTACGCCGCGGCGATGGGTATCGTGGCCACCATTGCCGGCGCCGGAACCACCTGGGTGATCATGCATTACTGGGAGGTCGCGGCGTTTGATCGCCGCCTAACGACAGACGCCCAGGAATTGTTTCGCGACATCGAACATTTCGAAGGCGGCCCGGATGCAAACCGAAGCCAGTTTAAGGAGATCTTTGTGCCGCTGGCGCTGCGCGACCGTTACATCCAGGTCGTCGGAACGAATGGCGAGCTATTGTATCTGTCGCCCAATCTTCCCGGCCCAATCCTGAACGACGGCATTACCACAATTCACACCAAGAAGCTGAACGGCCACAAGCTGCGAATCGGCACATTTCATCATAACGGATTAACCGCCTACATCGGCGCCGATGTGCGCGAAGTGAACCAGATCGGACGGGACATTATTCTGGGAATGATTGGAGCGATTCCGACCGTGCTGGTGGTGGTTGGGCTCGGAGGCCGTTGGGTAGCCCGACGTGCGCTCGGTCCGGTCGAGGCAATTCGTCAGGCCGCAGCGCGCATCAACCCGCGCAATCTCCACGAACGATTGCCATCACCGGAGGCCAAGGACGAGATCGCCGGGCTGGTATCTGTTCTGAACGAAACGTTCGAACGTCTGGAGCGAAGTTTCGAACAGGCGATCCGGTTCTCCGCCGACGCGTCGCATCACTTGAAAACGCCGCTCACCGTAATGCGCGCGGGTATTGAAGAAATTCTCACCGACCCGACTACGCCAACCAAACACCAAAACACCGCCGACGGTTTATTGCATCAGGTCCACCACCTCACGTCGATCGCAGAAGACCTGTTACTGCTGGCCCGGGCCGATTCAGGCCGATTGGATTTGAAACACGAGCCGCTGGATTTGCGCGATGTGCTGGAAGGCGTCTGCGACGA
>DATFCK010000185.1:0-4834 GCA_035253185.1 Chthoniobacterales bacterium
CCCGAGCTTCCAGCTTCTAACTGCGAGCTTCTGCGGCGGCACAGCCGCCGCAAAACCGCTTGCGACCTCATCTTCTATCTTCCATCTTCTAGCTTCGGCGAAGCCTCCGGCTTCGCCAACGCTCGGGTGGTGGAATGGCAGACACGTACGTTTGAGGGGCGTATGCCGAAAGGCATGCGGGTTCAAGTCCCGCCCCGAGCACTCCCGTTACGCCCAGTGAATAGTGACTGGTGAGAAGTGAGAAGTCGCCAGCATCCTGCCTCGGTTCTATTTCTTACAATCAAACCAAGATGGTTTGACAGGCTGCCGAGACGCCCACCCTACCCGAGAGATGCCGCAACAAAAGCGACAAGCTGGAAGCTTGTCCTACAATGTGCTTCAGCCCACCGAAATGAATCCCCGCGATCTGCCGATCTACGAGCTGGAATCCGACATCGTCGCTGCTCTGCAAAAACAACCGCGCCTCATTCTCCAGGCGCCAACCGGCTCCGGGAAGTCCACCCAGGTTCCGCAAATCCTGCTCGATCACGGCCTCCTGGGCGGCGGCCAGGTGGTCATTTTACAGCCGCGACGTATTGCGGCGCGTTTACTGGCCGCGCGAGTGGCGGCAGAGCGATCGGTTAGGCTGGGCCAGGAGGTCGGTTACCAGGTTCGGTTCGAGAATATCGTTAGCCCATCGACAAACATCCGGTTCGTTACCGAAGGCATCCTCCTTCGGCAATTGATCCAGGACCCGGAATTGCGCGGGATATCCGCGATTCTGTTCGACGAATTTCACGAGCGCCATCTTTATAGTGACATCACCCTGGCTCGCGCCCTGCGGCTTCAGGAAACCACCCGCCCGGATCTCAAGATCGTCGTGATGTCGGCCACGATCGATACCGGCGCGCTGCAAGGGTTCCTCGAACCATGCGCGGTTTTGACTTCGACCGGCCGGCAGCATCCGGTGGCGATCGAATATCTGCCTAAGCGTGTCCAGGATGATTATCCAGCCTGGGATCTCGCGGCAGACGAACTCGCTAGGCTAGCTTCGTCCACTACCGGTGATGTGCTCGTGTTCATGCCCGGCAAATATGAGATCGGGCGGACCGTTGCCGCGGTGCGCGCGTCCCGGGTAAGTGATCAGTTCACCACCCTGCCGTTGCACGGCGAGCTGCCACCGGCTGAACAGGATGCGGCGCTGGCGCCTTCCACCAAACGCAAGGCGATTATTGCCACGAACGTTGCTGAAACATCGCTCACCATCGAAGGCGTTCGAGTAGTCATCGACAGCGGCCTCGCCCGCATCGCCCGTTTCGATCCCCGGCGCGGCATCAACACTTTGTTGATTGAGAAAATCAGTCGCGCGTCGGCGGATCAACGCGCCGGCCGGGCCGGCCGGACCGCGCCCGGGCATTGCCTCCGACTCTGGACCGAACGGGAACATCAGGAACGCGCGGCTCACGAGCTTCCGGAAGTGAAGCGTCTCGATCTCGCGGAAGTGGTGCTAACCCTCAAGGCCTGCGGAATCGACGACCTGGCGGCCTTTCGCTGGCTCGAACCTCCCGACCCGCGCGCGCTTGCCCGGGCCGAACAATTACTGGCCGATCTCGGCGCGTTGTCGTTAGGGGATGGAAAAATCACTGCGCTGGGCGGTCGCATGTTGTCCTTCCCGGTGCATCCCCGTTACGCGCGAATGTTTCTGGCCGCGGCAGACCATCGCTGCGTCCGCGCGATTGCGCTCATTGCGGCGCTTACCCAGGGGAGAAACCTGCTCCGCCGACCGGAAGGAAAACAAGCGCGCGAAGATCGCGAAGATTTGTTAGGCAGCGAGGATGATTCCGACCTGTTCATCCTGACCAGGGCGTTTCGATTTGCTCAGCGCAATAATTTCGATCCGCGGCGATGCGGCCGGCTTTCCGTTAACGCAGTCGCGGCCCGGGAAGCGGCTCAACTGGCCGATCAGTTCCTAACGATCGCACAAGAGGAAGGTCTGCCTGTCGACGAAAACGAACCGGCAGTTGGCGCAATCCAACGATGCGTTCTAGCCGGCTTTCCGGACCAGGTAGCAATGCGGCTCGATCAGGGCACCCTTCGTTGCGCGCTGGTCCATGGCCGGCGCGGCGTGCTCGCCCGCGAGAGCGTCGTTCACAAAGCTCCATTGTTAGTCGCGTCGGAAGTCCGGGAGATTGAAAGCAGCGATAAGGAACGTCAAGTCCTGCTCACCCTCTGCACTCGGATTGAGGAAGAATGGCTCCGGCAACTGTTTCCGGAAGCCTTCAGCGAAAGAGTAGAAACACTGTTTGATTCAACCCAACGCCGCGTGATCGGACGCCGGCAAATAAAATTTCACGATCTGGTCCTTCAGAGCGAACCGATCGATGTCGCCGAGGACCAGGCGGCATCGCTTCTGGCCCAGGCCGTCATAGAAGGCACGTGTCCGCTGAAAAACTGGGACAATTCGGTCGACCAATGGATCACCCGCCTCAATTGGGTCGCCAAATCTTATCCTGAACTGCAATTTCCATCGATCGCGGAAACCGACCGTCGTCTGATCGTGGAAGAAATCTGCCGTGGCGCCTTCAGTTACAAAGAAATCAAGGAGCGACCGGTTTGGCCAGCGGTGAAGTCATGGTTGAACGCGAAACAACAGCAACAACTGGAAGAACTCGCGCCCGAGAGAATCGAACTGCCTAACAAGCGCAAAGCAAAGGTCACCTATGCCGGTAATGCTGCGCCAACAGTGGCGGTGCGGATCCAGGACTTGTACGGGGTAAATCGAAACCTAAGGATCGGAAGCGGACACATCCCATTGGTCATCCAGGTGCTGGCGCCGAATCATCGGCCAATTCAAATTACCAGCGATTTGGAAACTTTCTGGCGAGAAGCGTATCCTAAAATCAAGAAGGAGTTGCAGCGCAAGTACCCCAAGCACGAATGGCGCTAGGGAGGAAGCCGAGAATAGATCGAACGGCGCCGCGAACCTGCCCCTGGCTGATAGGAGTCAGTATAAATCGGTCGCGGTGCGAAATGGATAGTCAATGATCAGGGATCACGGTTTCGTGGTCAATGGTGCTGGCGTCGCCAGCGCGGCATCGCATTTCGCGATTTCTGCCGCCAGCTCCTGCGGTTTTGCGGCGTCTTCGCTGGTCAGGATTCCGCGGTTTTGCATTTCGCGCCAAATTTGGGGAGCCGTTCACTTTAAACTCCCCTTTTAGCGCTTCCCAGCGCCGATGCGCCCTGGCCGGCGGCGCAAAACCGCCGCTCCTTGCGCCAGCGACCGCGGTTTAGCGCACGTCACATCGCGCAATTACCTTCGGTCTGCTTAGCGAATTTCCCGGACCAATTCTTGTTCCATCATTCGCGCTAATCGGGCAATCCGCGGTTCGATCCCTACCTGGCGCGCCAACCCTTGGACCATGCCGTGTATTTCCTTTAGCTTGTCAGCTCGACAGAGTCTCGTCCGCCGGTAAGAGTTGCGGATGGCCGCGGTGAAGAAATCCATTGGGGTCGGCTGCCTTATTTTGGCGTTGGTCGGAATCTGCCGGGCCAACATCGGCGAGACCGAGGGCCAGGTGAATGATCGTTACGGAAAAAGCTTTGGCCAGATTCCGACGAACACTTTCGGCATTGTGACGGGATACATCGCGGGTGGTTATGTCGTGGGAGTCAAATTTGTGGATGGCACCAGCGAGATGGAAATGTTCGCCAAGGCCGATCACGCGGACATCCCGGCCAGCGAAATCTCTCGATTGCTTAACAAAAACAGCCCAGGCGAATGGAGAGCCGAGTTAACCGGCAAAGCGCAATGGCGGCGCTGGCGCCGAGACGACGGCAGCGCCGTGGCGCTTTACGATGCCGTTAGGCACTTCCTTTATATTAACTCCAAGAACTTCTACGAAGTGAAGAGCCAGCAGATTGAACAACAGGAGTGGAAGGCTGATCAGGCGCCAAAATCCGGAGGCGGCCAGCCGCGAAGTGCTGCCAGTCCAGCCACCGCGCCCTCACCCTAACGGCTTCGCTTCGTTCCGCCGCGTTGAATCGTTAAACCGTTGAAGCGTTGAAGCGGTCGCGGGATGCTCCGTCCTCTGTCCTCCGCCTTCTGTCCTCCGTCCTATTCTCTGTCATAATTCGGCGTTCGATGTTCGGCGTTGAACGTTCGGCGTTTGCTTCCGCTCTCCGTCCTCCGTCCTCTTACGAACTCCCAACCCTGATTCCCAAGTCACCCGCGTTCTATGTCCTCTGTCCTCCGTCCTCTTACGAACTCCCAACCCTGATTCCCAAGTCACCCGCGTTCTATGTCCTCCGTCCTGTCCTCTACCATTAAGCGTTGAGCGTTGAACATTGAACATTGAACGTTTGGCGGATCGATGGACCGCCGCTACCTCCGTCTTCTAGCTGGCATTTCGTCGCCGGCCTGTGTCATCATCCGGACCGCCAATGCCTGAGCACGAAAGCGAGCCAAACCCCGGCCCACCGGATTCACCCTCGGGGTCATCTCGTGAACAATCGTCATCGCGACGAAAGCTAACGCCCGAGCTCAGGAAATTCCTCGGTCCAGGCCGTTCCTGGCGCGATCGCGAAGCCGCCAAAGAGGCGACAGAATCGGCCGGATCAGAACCGGAAGAGACGCGCGAAACTCCTGTCGATTACCCTGCGCCGGAACCACAATGGTCGCCGCCGCCCCCGATGAACGCTGCTGGTTTGCCGGCAAAAGCTGAGCGCCGGCGGACGTCGTCGCCTCCCACCGTTGTTCCGGATCAAAAGATCTCGCGTATCCACGAAATGCAAACCGTGGCGTTAATTGTTGGAGTGCTAATTCTGCTCGGCGCGACCTTTTACGCCGGCACCAAGG
>DATFCK010000186.1:0-2733 GCA_035253185.1 Chthoniobacterales bacterium
CTGGCCAGGGCCGAGATAGTTGCGTCGCAATCGTCATCAAAAGCAATCGCGCAGAATTTCTACGACATTCTGTCCACGCCTCTGGCAGTATGGAATTGTGACGCCGACCGGCGGGCCCGATTGATTAGCTTGGGTTTGCAATTGGACGACGCCCAACCCGGCTATTATACCTCCGCGGCGCTGAAGCCGTTTGAAACGGCGGTGCTATGGCAGCGCAAATTCCTGGAGATTCGCAAGGCCTGTTACCAGAATGTGCAGGACGAACGCGCCACCGCGGCGGCGAACGATCTCGACAAATTCATTGCCCGTCAGGCCTTTACTTCGGATACTTCGGCATTGGCGCGCGTATTCAAGTCATCAGGCGAACACCAAACCGGTTACGCCACCGAAGCCGGACAGGGGAAAAAACGTCGAACGCCCAACGCCGAACGTCGAACGCCGAAGTAAATCAATGCGAAGAAGCTGCCGCGCAGGTTATTAGTTTCCGAAATTTGTTTTTGAGGCGGCAAATTTCGATCACGATTCGACCTGACCACCAGTACCCTCAAGCACTCTAAGTTGTCATCCCGAGCGATATGCCAGTCCGGCTCGGACCGAGGGACCTCTCTTACTTGTGTGACCTGTTCCGCATATGAGAGATCTCTCCACTTCGGTCGAGATGACATAGCTTTGCTTGGGGTGTCGGGACGGGCGCAAAGTTCAATACCTCGCGCTTTGGCGTGCTGGTTTGTACTGTTGACTATTTCCGCCTAACGAACTTGTTCACACTGAGCGCAATCGATAGCACGCTGTAAAACAGCATTATCGCCGCCACCGGGACCAGCCAGATCCCGAGCCCGGGGTCGCCCCCGTAGGTGACGACTCCACCCAGAAAAAAGCCGACCGGAAATAAAATACCGGCCCAGACCAAACAAAAACTTACCGCCGGCCGGAAATCGAACCCCGGAAAATGACGCGCGGTGAGGGCGGACACGATATTCACAATGGCAAGGGCCGTCCCGTGGGCATGAGCCAGGGTGAACATCAGCCGGCGCATATCATTGCCGACATCGACATACCAGCCCACCTTGAACCCGTGCAGCGCCTCGAGGCCGCCGCCTAACGAAAGAAAAACGAGGAGCGACCACCATCCAAAACGCAGGTTTCGATCAGAGTTCTTCATTTACTCGGCGAGAATAATCGGTTTTTCGTCGCGCTGGCTGCGCAACCGGCTAAACGTTTCCCGATCAGGCCGGCCATCGCGGTCCAGAATGGTTTCAGGTTGATAGGTCGCGTCAGGTTTCCGCACATCACTCGACCAGTGCCCAAATGCATCGGACGCGGCATGAGCAAGCGCATTGTGCGTGTCCGAATAATAAAAGGTAAAATTCTCGAACCCGGGCAGCGTCTGCAGTGATTTCCAGGCGTCAAATCGAACTGCCGCGTAACGATCGGTTAGGGCATAAAGCAGATAAGGATACAGCCAGTCGCGACCGGAAATTTCCTGCGCCGGCGCCCAGCCCATGCCCCAGGCGATGAGTGCGCGCTGTCCGGCGTCGCCTTTGGTAATCCATTGCACCGCGGCAGAAATCTTTTGGTCATCGTCCGAAAGTTGGGGCTCAGGTTGACGATACCACTCGGTCATCTTCTGTGCGGTCCAGGCCAGTGTTTTATCCAAATGACACAGATTGCACGCATTTGGGCGTCCGTGATCAAGGCTCTCTTTGACATTCGGCACCGAAACCTGGTGACTGCGCATCGCGCGAAGCAGACCGAAGGTCGTTCGCGGCATGTGACAGTTGTAGCACCGGCTGCCGGCACTGTCGGCCCGGTGATGCGAGTGCGCGGCGATTTGGTTGCGCATTGGCTCATGGCATTGCAGACAAGCCTCATCCGAATCCATTTTTGCCTTTAGTTGTCCGCCGGCTGCCCATTGTTTCAGGCTCACCGGCTGGGGATCGTCCAGGTGCATTTCGTGACACGACAGACAGGAAAAATTGCCGCCGCGAAAACAGGGCGACGCCTCGATGCCATTGAATTCGCGGCCGGTGACGCGAATCATGCCATCGCCCCAGAAACGGTTTGTGTAATAATCCGGTTCGCCCTGGCGGATGAATTCTTTTTGCTCCGCATGATCGGGAGATTGCGGCTGCACCACAAACCGCTGTCCGAGATCAGTGTCGCCGGGCCGGTACTTTCGGCCGTGGCGGTTGAAGTCGATCTTATTATCCATGTCGTTGAACGCCCACACGCTGTGGCATTGTCCGCAGGCGAGCGCCGACGCCGGGCCGGTTAGGCGCGCCGGATTCGTCATGGTTGAGTCCGCCTTGGTGGTGAGGTGCAGCTTGAATCGGCGCAACGGATCGCGGTTTCGTTCAATGTGTTCGCGTCCTTCGCCATGGCACGCTTCGCAGGCGATCCCGAACTCGGCCACGCGTGTATCCCACTTGTTGCCTTTTACGAACCGTGATTGCCCCTGCGTCACATGACAATCCATGCAGGCGCCATTCCATGCGCCGATCGAGTAATATTCCTTCAGCTCGGGCGGGATCAGAAATGTGTCACTAACCGGCGCCCACATTTTTTCGGCGATGATGTATGCAAATGGAAATTGTTCCAGGGTTCGCCCCTCCACACTTTCAGTCCACAAAATCTGTAAGGTGTGCGAACCAGTTAACAAAACGATTTCACGCGGTTCACCATATTGTGTTTGCCCCACCGGACGACTGCGCACGAAGTATTTCTCTCCCTGTC
>DATFCK010000187.1:0-5012 GCA_035253185.1 Chthoniobacterales bacterium
CTTCGAGGCTCTCACCAAACTCGGTTTCATCCGCTCCGTTTTGTGTGTGCTGTCGTGGCTCAAGGCCAGGGTTTTTCCAGTTCGCGATCCGAAGAACTTTGAAGATTGGGTGACCAATCAGTTCGGCAAACGGCTGTTTAACACTTTCTTCAAGAGTTACACCGAGAAGGTCTGGGGAATGAGCTGCAAAGAAATCTCGGCCGACTGGGCGGCACAGCGGATCAAGGGGCTGTCGCTTGGCAGCGCGATCCGGAATGCGCTTTTCCCCAAACGACAACCGAAAGATCCCTCCAAGGTTATCAAGACTCTGATCAATTCGTTTCGTTATCCACGCCGGGGTCCCGGGATGATGTGGGAGACGTGCGCCGAAAAGACGATCGCCATGGGTGGAAAGATCGAAATGGGCTGCAAGGTGGTGGGACTGAAACTCGATTCCGCAAACGAAGCCTGGGAGGTTCAGTTCAAAGACCGGCAGGGCGAACTCCAAACTCTGGTCGCGGAGCACGTCATTTCCTCCGCCCCAATGCGCGAACTGGTTCGCGGAATTCGACCGGAAGTGTCCGAAGCCACCAAGCGCGCAGCCGATTCATTAAAGTACCGTGATTTCCTGACCGTAATGCTGATCCTGAAAAATCGCGACGCGTTCGAGGACAACTGGATTTACATCCATGACCCGAGCGTAAAGGTCGGCCGGGTTCAAAACTTCCGATCCTGGTCGCCGGAAATGGTGCCCGATCCGGACAAGGCCTGTTACGGACTCGAGTATTTTTGTTTTGAACACGATGGGCTGTGGGATTCTAACGACCAGGACCTGCTCGAGCTGGCGCAGCGCGAATTGATTCAAATCGGCCTGGCCAGGGAAGGCGACGTGGTCGATGGATGTGTTGTTAGGCAGAAAAAAGCCTACCCGGTTTACGACGATCATTATTCCGCCCATGTCGCTACCATTCGGGAGGAGCTGGATACTCGTTACCCAAACCTGCATTTGGTTGGCCGTAACGGGATGCACAAATACAACAACCAGGACCACGCCATGATGACGGCAATGCTGTGCGTCGAAAATATTCTGGCCGATAGCCGGCTTTATGATTTGTGGCATGTGAACCAGGATGCCGAGTATCACGAAGATGGAGCCGCGGCTGAACCCGGAGGCTCCGGAACTGCCTTGCGGCTGGTGCCGACCCGCGCGGTTACTGCTTCGCCTGAACTCGCCTCCGAGGCCTAGCGGATGGCCAGTGATTTATCTTCTGTAGCGCCGCACCAGGAGCGTCGCACTCGTTGAGGGAAGATGGAATTTGAGCGACGGTCATAGACCGCGCCTACAGAGAATTGTTCAGACGCGACGGCGATTTGCCCAACGTTTGGGCCTAACTTTAAGTCTTTTTATCTCGCGGAAAAAACAGAAGCGTAAATGTCGAGAGCTTTCCAGGATCGTTACGAAGCCGGCCGTTTGCTGGCCGAACGTCTGGAAAAGTACGCCGGCCAGCCTGATGTCATCGTCCTGGGGTTGCCGCGCGGTGGCGTTCCGGTTGCATACGAGATCGCCAAACATCTTCGAGTGCCGCTGGATGTTTTCATTGTCCGCAAGCTTGGAGTTCCTGGATTCGAAGAACTGGCGATCGGAGCGATCGCGTCCGGCGGGGTGCGGGTGTTAAACCAGGAGGTCGCGCGCATTTTGCCTAACGCGGAGACGGCCATCGAAGGCGCCACTGCCCGTGAACAAATAGAATTGGACCGGCGTGAACAGTTGTACCGCGGAGACGGGCCCCCACCGATTCTGGAAAACAAAACCGTGATCCTGGTCGATGACGGCCTGGCTACCGGTGCCACCATGCGGGCTGCGGTCAGGGCATTGCGGCAGCGCAGGGTCGGACGAATTGTAGTGGCCGTGCCGGTGGGCGCCCCCGAAACCTGCCGGGAATTTGAAGGCGAAGTTGACGAAGCCATTTGCGTGATCTCACCGGATTATTTTCAGGCGGTCGGTCAATTTTATGAAGACTTCTCGCAAACGACTGATGACGAAGTGCGTGAGTTGCTGCGCCGCGCAAACCAAGGTGCCGGTTCAGGCGGATAGGGGACATGTCTTACCGGCCCCGGTTGGGTTCGTGGCATTGGCATCTTGCCAATGACCGTCGGCTGGAAGCCGATGCCACCCGCCTAACGAACAGTTACTCGAACTCTTTCAGCGGAACGCACGAACAAAACAAATTGCGGTCGCCGTAAACGTTGTCGATCCGGGCGACGTGCGGCCAGAATTTGAATTTCCGGGTCCAGGGAGCCGGAAATGCCGCTTGCTCGCGCGAGTACGGTCTCTCCCATTTTTCCGAAGCGATTTGAGTGGCGGTGTGCGGCGCGTTCTTCAGCAAATTGTTTTGACGATCCATCCGGCCACTGACCACGGCCTCAATTTCCTGCCGGATCGAAATCATCGCGTCGCAAAAACGATCCAGCTCCGGTGTCGCTTCGCTTTCAGTGGGCTCAATCATCATGGTCCCGGCGACCGGGAACGAAACGGTCGGCGCATGAAATCCGTAATCCATCAGGCGCTTGGCCGCGTCTTCCACTTCGATCCCGGCGCTTTTGAACTGGCGCAAATCCACGATGCATTCGTGGGCAACCAGACCTCGTTTTCCCTTGAACAGCACCGGAAAATGCGCATCGAGCCGTTTGGCGATGTAGTTCGCGTTCAAAATGGCTACCTTGGTTGCATCGGTTAGGCCAGGCCCGCCCATCATCCGGATGTACATCCAGGAAATAGTCAAGATGCTGGCGCTGCCATAAGGCGCCTGCGCCACCGGACCGACTTTTCCGGAAACATCCTGGTCGACTTTCAACGTCGGCATCGAAGGCAGAAACGGGGTCAGATGTTCCGCCACCCCAATCGGTCCCATTCCCGGCCCGCCGCCGCCGTGCGGAATGCAAAAGGTTTTGTGAAGATTTAAATGACACACATCCGCGCCGTAATCGCCCGGCCGGCACAGTCCAACCTGAGCGTTCATGTTTGCGCCATCGAGGTACACCTGCCCGCCGTGAGAATGCACAATTTCGCACAACTCACGAATCGTGGTTTCAAAAACACCGTGCGTGCTGGGGTAAGTAACCATCAACGCTCCGAGATTCGCTGCGTGCACATCGACTTTTGCCCGCAAATCCGCCAGATCGATGTCGCCGTCCTTGAGCGTCGCGACCGGCACGACCTTGAAACCCGCCATCACCGCGCTGGCAGGGTTTGTTCCGTGAGCCGATTGCGGAATGAGGCAAACGTTTCGGGCGTTGTCACCGCGCGATTTGTGATATTCGCGAATCGCCAGCAGGCCCGCGTATTCACCCTGCGACCCCGCATTCGGTTGAAGGGAGACGGAATGAAAACCGGTAATCTCGGCCAGCCACCGCTCCAATTGATTGCACATTTCGGTGTACCCCTGGGTTTGAGCAGCTGGAGCGAAGGGATGAATCCGGGAAAATTCGGGCCAGGAAATTGGGAACATCTCAGCTGTCGCATTCAGCTTCATGGTGCAGGAACCGAGCGGGATCATCGAATGACACAACGACAGATCTCGCGATTCCAGCTGCCTGAGGTAGCGCAGCATTTCGGTCTCGGTCTCGTAAGTATTGAATACCGGATGGGTGAGGTAGGAAGAATTGCGGATTGCGAATTGCGGAATGCGGAATGAAGAACTGCCCAGCTGGTCAGTTTCGACATCGCGGACAGGAGTTCCGCGGAACAGCGACAGCAGAATTTCCACATCGCTCTCCGTAGTCGTCTCGTCGACTGAAATGCCAATCGTCGCGTCACTCAGTTGCCGGAGATTGCAGCCGGCCCGCGCGGCTCGCTCGACAAAGTCTGCCGCCGCCGGCTGATCTAATTCGACCCGAATCGTGTCGAAGAAATTCTGATGCGAAATGCGTAATCCGAGTTTTTGAAGCGCGTTAGCCAGCTTTGCGGCGCAGTCGTGCACGCGTTGCGCGATCGAGCGCAAACCATGTGGTCCATGATAAACCGCATACATGGATGCGATCACTGCCAGCAAGACCTGCGCGGTGCAGATGTTACTGGTCGCCTTATCCCGGCGAATATGTTGCTCGCGGGTTTGCAGTGCCAGTCGATAGGCCGGCCGGCCTTCGGCATCGTGTGAAACTCCCACCAGCCGGCCCGGCATGTGACGTCTATATTCGTTCCGCGTGGCAAAAAACCCGGCATGCGGGCCGCCGAATCCGAGCGGCACCCCAAACCGTTGAGTGCTGCCCACTACTACATCAGCGCCGAATTCACCGGGCGGTTTCAGCAATGTGAGCGAGAGAATATCCGCAGCCACAACCACCAGTGCGCCGGCGTCGTGCGCCCGCTTCGTTAAATCGGTGAAGTCGTGAATCGCGCCGTCAGTTGCCGGATATTGCACCAACACTCCGAAGGTAGGGCAAGTTTCCAACTTGTCCCCCGGCAAGCTGGAAGCTTGCCCTACATTAAAATCGAATTCGCGATAGTTCCCCACGACTATTTCGATCCCTAACGGTTTGGCGCGGGTTCGTGTAACCTGGATGGTTTGCGGATGACAATCGTCAGCGACCAGAAACCGTTTCCGGCCCGGAACCACCGCGTGACACAACGCCATTGCTTCCGCGGCTGACGTCGCTTCATCAAGCATTGACGCATTCGCGATCTCCATCGCGGTCAGATCCGTCACCATGGTTTGAAAATTGAGCAAAGCTTCCAAACGCCCCTGAGCGATCTCGGCCTGGTATGGAGTATAAGCCGTGTACCATCCCGGATTTTCCAGGATGTTACGCTGAATAACGGGAGGGGTAACGCAGTCCGAGTAACCCGCGCCGATGAACGATTTTGCCAGGATATTTTTCCTAGAGATGGCCCGGAGTTCAGCCAGCGCCTCGGCTTCGGATTTTGGATCGGGCAGATCTAATTCGCGGCTGAACCGGATGTTTTTCGGCACCGTCGCATCGATCAATGCCTCGAGATCAGCAAACCCAACCTCCTTCAACATTGACGCTATCTC